>NZ_JBQENZ010000008.1:0-285291 GCF_052044935.1 Ensifer sp. 22460 | reverse complement strand
CTGAAGCACGGACCGATCGCGCTGATCGACGAAAACATGCCGGTCATCGTCATTGCGCCGCATGACCGCTTCTATGAGAAGACGGTTTCCAACATGCAGGAAGTGGCCGCGCGCGGCGGTCGGATCATCCTGATCACCGATGAGAAGGGGGCTGCCGCCTCGAAGCTCGAAACGATGGCAACGATCGTGCTGCCGAATGTCGACGAGATCATCGCGCCGATGATCTTCTCGCTGCCGATCCAGTTGCTTGCCTACCATACGGCGGTATTCATGGGCACCGACGTCGACCAGCCCCGCAACCTCGCAAAATCGGTGACCGTTGAGTGATCTACGTCCGGCATGAGCGCCCAGGAGATGAGAAGGGTATCCGCGAGGTGACCGCGGCCGCCTTCGAAGGGCATCCGCACAGTGATCAGAGCGAGCCCCTCATCATCGAACGCCTGCGCGAAGCCGGGGCGCTGAACGTGTCGTTGGTCGCCGAGATGAACGACGAGATTGTTGGGCACGTCGCCTTCTCGCCCGTCACTCTGACGCCGGCAGAATCCGGCTGGTTCGGGCTTGGGCCTGTGTCGGTCAAGCCGGACGTTCAGGCACAGGGCATCGGCAGGCAGTTGATCCGCGAGGGCCTCGAATGGCTGCGTGCCGAGGGTGCCTCTGGCTGCGTCGTCGTCGGCGATCCGGCCTATTATCAAAAGTTCGGTTTCCGCAACGAATCGGCTCTTGTATTCCCCGGTTGTGCGCCGCAATATTTCATGGCGCTGGCTCTTTCCGGCGCGATGGCCGCTGGCACGGTCGCCTATCATCCGGCCTTTGGGGTGGCGTGAGGTTAAGACGGAAGAAGCATGACGGAACACTCAAAACGCGGCTATATCGGCACCCGGCTGCGCAACTATTTCCTGACCGGCCTGATCGTCTGCGCACCGGTGGCGATCACCGTTTGGCTCGTGCGCACGTTTATCGATTGGGCCGATGGGTGGGTGAAGCCGTATCTGCCGAATTTCTATAATCCGGACACCTATTCGCCCGTCGCCATTCCCGGCTTCGGGTTGCTCGTTGCCATTTTCGTGATCACGTTTGTCGGCTTCATGACCGCAAACCTCGTCGGTCGGTCGATCGTCAATCTCGCCGAATCCCTGGTCAATCGCACGCCGCTCGTCCGTACGATCTATAAATCCACGAAACAGATTTTCCAGACGGTGCTGCAGGAGCAGTCGTCCTCCTTCAAGAAGGCCGGGCTGATCGAGTATCCGAGCCCCGGCCTTTGGTCGCTCGTGTTCATCGCGACCGACGTTAAGGGCGAGATCGCATCCAAGTTCGACGATCGTGGCATGGATATGGTGGCGGTCTTCCTGCCGCCGACTCCGATCCCCACCGCCGGGTTTCTGCTGTTTGTTGAGCGCGACAAGATCATACCGCTCGAGATGAGCGCGGAAGATGCAGCCAAGCTGCTGATTTCCGGCGGCTTGGTGACGCCGGACTACAAACCGCTCGCCAACGCGCCGCTGAAAATCAGCCAGCAGAAAACCGCCTGACATCGAGGCACACTTCGGGACGGAAACCGGCTCACGCTTTCTCGCCTCTAGCCGGCGCGCAGGAAGCGGATCGCCTCGTCGCGTCGGTAGAGATAGAGCAGCGTCCGGAGTGCTTCACCGCGTTCCGACGTCAGGTCCGGGTCGCGCTCGATGACATAGGCGGCGTCCTTCCGCGCGATTTCCAACAGGTCGCCATGGGCTTCCAGGCTGGCGATGCGGAAGCCCGGCGTGCCCGACTGGCGCGTGCCGAGCAACTCGCCTTCGCCGCGCAGCTTCAGATCTTCCTCGGCGATCAGGAAGCCGTCCTCGCTGTCGCGCAGGATCGAGAGCCGTGATCGGCCATTTTCGCTGAGCGGTCCCTTGTAGAGCAGGATGCAGGTCGAAGCCTCATCGCCCCGGCCAACGCGGCCGCGCAATTGATGAAGCTGGGCAAGGCCGAAGCGTTCCGCGTGTTCGATCACCATGATCGTCGCATCGGGCACGTCGACGCCGACTTCCACGACGGTGGTGGCGACCAGCAAGCGGATCTCGCCATTCTTGAAGGCGAGCATGACGGCATCTTTCTCCGCCCCATTCATGCGACCGTGTACGAGGCCGACAGTGTTGCCGAAGCGTTTGGCGAGGCCTTCGTACCTCTCTTCCGCCGACATGACGTCGACTGCTTCCGACTCCTCGACAAGCGGGCAGATCCAATAGGCCTTCTTGCCTTCGCGAAGCGCTGCATCCAGCCGATCGACGATATCGCCGGTACGCTCCGTCGGGATCGTCACGGTCTGGATCGGCTTACGCCCGGCAGGCTTCTCAGTGAGCTTCGAGACATCCATGTCGCCAAAGGCCGCGAGCACCAACGTACGCGGGATCGGGGTTGCCGTCATGACGAGCATATGCGGCGAGATTCCCTTGGCGGTCAGGCGCAGACGCTGGTGAACGCCGAAGCGATGCTGTTCGTCCACCACCGCCAGCGTCAATTCTTTATAGTTCACCGTATCCTGGAAAAGTGCGTGCGTGCCGATCACCATCCGCGTCTCGCCGGATGCGATGCGATCAAGAATGGCATCGCGTTCCTTGCCCTTGGTGCGGCCGGTCAGGACGTCAATCGTGATGCCGGCCGGAGCGGCCATCCTGGCAAGGGTCGCATGGTGTTGCCGGGCAAGGATTTCCGTCGGTGCCATCAGCACGGCCTGGCCGCCGGATTCGACCGCTGCGAGCATCGCCATCAGCGCCGCCATCGTCTTGCCGGAGCCGACGTCGCCCTGCAGCAGCCGCAGCATGCGTTCGGTGCCTGCCATGTCCTTGAGGATATCGGCAATAGCCGTGGACTGGCTCGCCGTCAGCGAAAAGGGAAGGGCGTCGATGACCGGGCGGGAGAGCGCGCCGGTAGCATGGACCGGAATGCCTGCGACCTTGCGCAGACGTTGTCGGACCAGTGCCAATGACAGTTGCCCGGCAAGAAATTCGTCATACGCCAGGCGGCGGCGCGCGGGTGCCTGGGGATCGATATCCGTTGCGTCCCGGGGATCATGCAGCGCTCGGAAACTCTCGGCCACACTGGCGAAGCCCTGCTTGGCGAGCAGCGCATCGTCCCCCCATTCCGGCATTTCCGGGACGCGGGCGACGGCCGCCTCGATCGACTTGCGCAAGGTCCGGGGCGAAAGTCCGGCGGTCAGACCATAGACCGGTTCGACCAGCGGCAGGTTTTCCGCCTCGCTTGCGCGGACCGTGTAGTCCGGATGGACCATCGAAGGCCGGCCGTTGAACCAGTCGACCTTGCCGCTGACGATCACCGTCTCATCCACCGGCAGCGATTTCTCCAGCCAATTGCCTTTGACCCGGAAGTAGGTGAGCGCCAGTTCGCCGGATTCGTCATGCAGGAAGACGCGGTAGGGCAGGTTTGGTTTGCCGCGCGGCGGTGGCTGATGGCGATCGACCCGGCCGGTAATGGTGACGATTACCCCTTGCGGCGCATGGGCAATGCCGGGCTGCTGGCGACGGTCGATCAGCGAATGCGGCGCATGGAAGACAAGATCGACGACACGGCAATCCTCGATCGTTTCGCGGCCGAGCAGCTTGGCATAGAGCTCGCCGATCTTCGGGCCGATGCCGGGAAGCGTGTCGAGCGGTGAGAAGAGCGGGTCGAGCAGGGCGGGACGCATGGTGATGAAATTGCGATGATAAATCGGGCTTTGGCAAGGCTGACAATCACCAATTCAGAGTTTATAGAGCCCATTGACGACAAACCGTAGCCTAGAGCGTCCCGCTTTCAAGTGGTATCACTGAAGGCGACAAGGTGCTCTGGAATCAAAGCGCTGGAGCGTCCCTCGCGTGTTCGTCCGAATGCGCGGCGCTCTCCTGCATGTTTCCTTTCTCCCTAAATCCAATCCGGTTTAGGGGCAAAAACATGCAGCAATCTAAAGTGCTACAGCGACTTTCGTGCGCCTTGGAAGACGCGCGGCGCGGGTAGCGGGCGGCAGGAAGGAATTTCCATGACTGGCATCTCACGCACCAGCGCCGATCTCGATCCGCGGCGACGGCGGATCCTGTTCCGCGCCTGGCATCGCGGCATCCGCGAGATGGACCTGATCCTCGGGCAGTTTGCAGAGGCCGAGCTTTCGGTGCTTTCCGAAGTGGAGCTCGATGAACTCGAGACGATCATGCGCGAAGAGGACAATGATCTCGTCAGGTGGATCACCGGTGAACAACCTCTGCCCGCTCGCTATCAGACGCCGATGTTCGAGCGCATTGCCGCCTATCGTCCGGATTTCGACAAGCTTCCCGAAGGGATGAAATAGAGCGATGATGCTGGTTGGCCTTGATCCGAAGAAGATTGTCGAAGCACAACGAGAGATCACGATCGGCCCGGTTCCCGCCGGCGCCGAGGCACTGGTTCTCGCGGAGCTCGCGCGGGCGGGCCAGCCGGTCGCCTATATTCTCTCGGATGGTCAACGGATCGCGGATCTTGAGCAGGTTCTCGGCTTCGTGGCGCCGGATATTCCGGTGCTGACACTACCGGGCTGGGACTGCCTTCCCTATGACCGCGTGTCGCCAAGCGCCGACACGTCAGCGCGGCGTCTCGCGGCGCTCAGTGCGCTCATCGCGCACAAGAAGAAACCGCATGCAGCGATCGTGCTGGTGACGGTCAACGCTGCCCTGCAGAAGATCTCGCCGCAGAATGTGATCGAGAGTCTGGCGTTTTCGGCCCGCCCGGGCAACCAGGTGCGCATGGATGACATCGCGATGCGGCTCGAGCGCAATGGTTTCGAGCGGGTCGCGACGGTGCGCGAAGTCGGTGAATATGCCGTGCGTGGCGGCATCCTCGATGTCTTCGTGCCCGGCAGCGGCGAGCCGCTGCGCCTCGACTTCTTCGGCGATACGTTGGAGTCCATCCGCTCCTTCGATCCCGCAAGCCAGCGCACCACCGGCCAGGTCCGCTCCCTCGATCTCAACCCGATGAGCGAGGTATCGCTGACGCCGGAGACGATCAGCCATTTCCGCAAGCAGTATCTGTCGCTTTTCGGCGCGACGACCCGCGACGATGCGCTCTACCAGGCCGTATCCGAAGGGCGGCGCTACGCCGGCATGGAGCATTGGCTGCCGCTCTTTTATGACGGGCTGGAGACGGTCTTCGACTATCTCCATGGTTTCCGCATCGTCACGGATCATCTGGCGCGCGAAGCTGCGGCCGAACGCTCGAAGCTCATTCTCGACTATTACGATGCCCGTCTGGCATCGGCCTCTCCCGGCAAGTCGCAGACGACCCAGGGCACGCCCTATAAGCCGGTTCCGCCGGAACTGCTCTATCTGAATTCGCAGGGCTTCAATGCTGCACTGACCTCGCGCGACGCCATTCGTCTGTCGCCGTTCAACGAGCATGAAGGCGAGGCCCGGCAGGTGATATCGGTCGACGCGCGCCAGGGCATGCGCTGGGCCAAGTCGGCCGGCGAGGGCGAGACGGACAGCGAACGCGTCAACGTCTTCGACCAGGCGGTCAAGTACATTGCCGAGCGGCGCTCGAAGGGCGCCAAGGTGGTCATTTCGGGCTGGAGCGAGGGATCGCTGGACCGCCTGTTGCAGGTGCTTGCCGAGCACGGACTCGGCAACATCAAGCCGATCAAGGCGCTGGCCGAGGTCAAGAGCCTGAAGCCGGGCGAGGCGGGATCGACCGTCCTCAGCATCGAGGCCGGTTTCGAGACAGGTGATCTCGTGATCATAGGCGAACAGGATATCCTGGGCGACCGCATGGTACGTCGTTCGAGGCGCCGCAAGCGCGGGGCCGACTTCATCGCCGAAGTCGCGGGCCTCGACGAGGGCAGTTACGTCGTGCATGCCGAACACGGCATTGGCCGGTTTGTCGGCTTGCGCACCATCGAAGCCGTCGGCGCACCGCATGATTGCCTCGAGCTCGTCTATGCCGACAATGCCAAGCTGTTCCTGCCGGTCGAAAACATCGAGCTTCTGTCGCGCTATGGAGCAGAAGGGACCGATGCGATCCTCGACAAGCTTGGTGGCGTTGCCTGGCAGGCACGCAAGGCCAAGCTCAAGAAGCGCCTGCTGGACATGGCAGGCGGTCTCATCCGCATCGCCGCCGAACGCCACACGCGTCGGGCGCCGGTTCTTGCCGCTCAGGATGGCGTCTATGACGAATTCGCCGCGCGCTTCCCCTATGACGAGACCGAGGACCAGCTGAACTCGATCGAGGCCGTGCGCGACGATCTCGGCAGCGGCCGCCCGATGGACCGCCTCGTCTGCGGCGACGTCGGCTTCGGCAAGACGGAAGTCGCGCTGCGTGCCGCCTTTATCGCGGCGATGAACGGCGTACAGGTCGCCGTCGTCGTGCCGACGACGCTGCTGGCGCGCCAGCATTTCAAGACCTTCTCCGAGCGTTTCCGCGGTCTGCCGATCCGCATCCAGCAGGCATCCCGCCTCGTTGGATCGAAGGAGTTGGCGTTGACCAAGAAGGAGGTGGCGGACGGAAAGACCGACGTCGTCGTCGGCACTCACGCGCTGCTTGGCACGTCGGTCAACTTCGCCAATCTCGGCCTTCTGATCATCGACGAAGAGCAGCACTTTGGCGTCAAGCACAAGGAGCGGCTGAAGGAGCTGAAGTCGGATGTCCACGTGCTGACGCTTTCGGCAACGCCGATCCCGCGCACGCTGCAACTGGCGCTAACCGGCGTGCGCGAACTGTCGCTGATCACCACGCCGCCGGTCGACCGCATGGCGGTTCGCACCTTCATTTCTCCCTTCGATGCGCTGGTGATCCGCGAAACGCTGATGCGTGAGCACTATCGCGGCGGCCAGAGCTTCTACGTCTGCCCGCGCCTGAGTGACCTCTCGGAGATCCACGACTTCCTGAAATCCGACGTTCCGGAGCTGAAGGTGGCGGTTGCTCACGGCCAGATGCCGGCAACCGAGCTCGAAGACATCATGAACGCCTTCTATGACGGGCGTTACGACGTGCTGCTGTCGACGACGATCGTCGAATCCGGTCTCGACGTCCCGACGGCCAATACGCTGATCGTGCACCGCGCCGACATGTTCGGACTTGCCCAGCTCTACCAGCTGCGCGGCCGCGTCGGTCGCTCGAAGGTGCGCGCCTTCGCGCTGTTCACCCTGCCGGTCAACAAGACGCTGACGGGAACCGCCGAACGACGGCTGAAGGTGCTGCAGTCGCTCGACACGCTCGGTGCCGGCTTCCAGCTGGCGAGCCACGACCTCGATATCCGCGGCGCCGGCAACCTGCTCGGCGAGGAACAGTCGGGCCATATCAAGGAGGTCGGCTTCGAGCTCTACCAGCAGATGCTGGAAGAAGCGGTCGCCGAGCTCAAGGGTGAAGAAGAAATCCACGATACCGGTTGGTCGCCGCAGATCTCGGTCGGAACCCCGGTCATGATCCCGGAACACTATGTGCCGGATCTGCATTTGAGGCTCGGTCTCTATCGCCGCCTCGGCGAACTGACGGATCTCAAGGAGATCGACGGCTTCGGCGCCGAGATGATCGACCGCTTCGGCCCGTTGCCGATCGAGGTGCAGCACCTCTTGAAGATCGTCTACATCAAGTCGCTGTGCCGTACGGCGAATGTCGAGAAGCTCGATGCCGGGCCGAAGGGTGTCGTCGTGCAGTTCCGCAACAAGGAGTTCCCGAACCCGGCCGCACTCGTCGGTTACATCGCCAAGCAGGGTACGCTTGCGAAGATCCGGCCGGACCACAGCATCTTCTTCCAAAGGGAACTGGCAACGCCGGAGAAGCGTCTTTCGGGCGCTGCGATGGTGATGACGCAGCTCGCCGGGTTGGCGAAATAGTCTATGCCAGGCATCGAGCGCTGCCGCGTGATGCGGCAGCGCCAGCAGCGGATCAGTTCGGCTTGCCGCTTGCCTTCATCTCTGCGATTTCGCGCAGCGCATTCGTCAACACGTCGACGGATTGCGCTCCCATCACGGCATATTGCCCTTCGAGGATGAAGCAGGGGACACCGGTCACGCCCATCTCGCGGGCCATGCCGACCTCTTCCTTGACCGCGTCCTTATCGGCGTCGGAGGTCAGCAGCGCAGCGATGACGGGACGGTCGAGACCGGCCTTCTCGGCGATATCCAGCAGCACGGCGTGATCGCCGACATTTCGGCCCTCCTCGAAGTTCGCCTTGAATAACATGCCGACGACGGCCGTCTGCGCTGCCTCGCCGTTGGTTGCAGCCCAGCGGACGAGCCGATGCGCGTCGAGCGTGTTCGGGCTGATCTTCACGGCGTCAAAGTCGAAGGCGATGCCCTCGGCGTTTCCGAGTTCGCGCAGCATATCATGGGCGCGATCGACGGCCGCCTGACCGCCGAGCTTTGCCGCCAGGTGCTGCTTGTGGTCGACGCCTTCCGGCGGCAGGTCGGGATTGAGCTGATAGGGACGCCAGTTGACGGTGACGAGCACGTCCGGGACATTGGCGATCGCCTGATCCAGCCTTGCCTTGCCCAGATAGCACCAGGGGCAGACGACGTCCGAGACGATATCGATGCTGACGGTTTGCATGGTGCGGGTGCCTTTCCTTGTTTTGGTATGTCGGCGAGATAAGCCGGTTTTATCCGGCTTTCAATGCGTTACCAAAAGGGAACCAACCCTCTATTGGGCGTTTTGATCCCACCAGGCCGGAAGCTGATAGCCATAAAGCGGCAACACATCGGGGCGGCCGATATGCTTGCGCCGGGCCACCCACTGTGCGTCCAGATGATAGAGCGGAACCAGGTAGGAATTGTTGATCAGCAGCCGGTCGTGGGCGCGCACGGCAGCCGTGAAATCCTCGGTCGTGCGGGCCTGGAGAATATTGTTGATCATGCGGTCGACATCCTTGTCGGCAACGCCGGCAAAGTTGTCGCTGCCCTGCCGATCCCTGGCCTGGGAGGACCAGCGCCCGGCCTGTTCGATGCCGGGTGACAACGTCGACGGGAAGGACTTGATGATCACGTCATAGTCGAAGGACTGGCTGCGCTGCTGGTATTGCGAATCGTCGACGGTGCGCACCGACACCTGGATGCCCAGCGGCGCGAGGAAGCGCTGGTAGGCGAGGGCGATCTTTTCCTGGCCCGCGTTCTGGCTCATGATCTCGAAGGCGAGCGGCGCGCCCTTGGCGTCCACCATCTTGCCGTCCTTGATCTGGAAGCCCGCCTCTCGCATCAGCGAGACGGCGACGCGCAGCACGTTGCGATCACGCCCGGAGGCGTCGGTCACCGGCAGCCGGTAGGTGCCATCGAGGATTGCCGGATTGATGCGATCGCGCGCATCGCCGATGAGGCCGAGTTCACGGTCGTCTGCCGGTGCGCCGAGGAAACTCAGCGTCGAGTTCTGCCAATAGCTCTGGGTGCGCGTATAGGCACCATCGAAGAGGTTCTTGTTGACCCACTCGAAGTCGAACACCAGCGCCAGACCCTGGCGGAGCTTGAGATTGTCGAACATCGGCTTGCGGGTATTGAACACGATGCCGAGCATGCCCGAGGGCGTTTTCGGCTTGAAGGTTTCCTTGACGACTTCGCCGGAGCGGACAGCGGGGAAATCGTAGCCGCGTGCCCACTTGGTGGCGCTGCCTTCCGGATAGATGTCGATCTCGCCCTTCTTGAACGCCTCGAACAGCGAATTTTCCTGGAGGAAGTATTCGACCGAGATTTCGTCGTAATTATCTTGGCCGACCTTCGACGGCAGGTCCTTCGCCCAGTAATCCGGGTTTCTCTTGTAGACGATGCGTTCGCCGGGCTTCACTTCAGCGACACGATAGGGGCCGGAGCCGAGCGGCGGTTTCAAGCTCGTCTGGTCGAAGCTTGCAACGTCGATGGCGTGTTTCGGCAGGACCGGCGAGAGGCCGAGCAGCAGCGGAAGCTCGCGGTCGGCTTCTTCGGTGAAGGTGAAGCGTACGCTGCGGTCACCGACCTTCTCCATCTTCGCCACCTTGGCCAGGCGGTTGCTGAAGGGGACACGTCCCTTGTCGCGCATCAGTTCGAAGCTGAAGATCACGTCTTCAGCGGTGACCGGCTGCCCATCGGCCCAGCGGGCGTTGGGGTTGAGGTTGAACTGGATGAAGGTCCGGTCGTCATCCCATTCAGCCGATTCGGCGAGCAGGCCGTACATGGTGAAGGCTTCGTCGCGCGAGCGCTGCATCAGCGATTCGTAGACGAGGTTGCCGTATTCCGGGTCCCACATGCCGCGCGCTGTCGTGCGCATGCTTTTCAGAATGAAGGGATTGAGGCTGTCGAAGCTGCCGACGACGCCGTAGGCGATCTTCCCGCCCTTTTTCACGTTCGGATTGACGTAGGGGAAGTTCTTGAAATCGGCCGGCAGCGCCGGCTCGCCGTGCATGGCAATGGCATGCACGGGCGCGGCTACCGCACCATTGCCGAACGAAGTGACGGTCATGAGCAAAGCCAGACCGGAAAGAAATGCACGCAAAGTCACCTCCCGTGAAGGGGTATCAACAGGCCGATTCCCTGAACGTTACCAATGGAGACCGATGAATCCAACCGATCAGCCGCCCAAATTCCGCCCAGTAGTAAGTCAAAAAATGACAGGAAACACTGGATAATCGAAGCGAGCCAATGTAACAGGTGTTTCCGGAAACGGGGTCATGCATTTGCCTTATTTGGCCAACAGGACAACGGCGGCTGACGATACTCACCTGCGGAACGAACTGTTCCGTTACCGGATTTCAGGAGACGGAATCACAATGATCTTCAAGTCGAATTTTACCAAACGCTCGGGTATGGTAGCGCTGGCGCTCTCTGTAGCTGCTGCGGGCGTACCGAGTGTTGCATCCGCCCAGCAGGCGGGTGGCAAGCCGCCGCAGGGCTGGTTCAAGATCTGCACCAAGCAGGAAGACAATGACGTCTGCATCGTCCAGAACCTCCTGACCGCAAACAACGGCCAGCTCGTGACTGCTGTCGGCCTCATCACCGTAAGCGGCAAGGTCAACCGCAAGGTCCTGCAGGTTTCCGTACCGTCCGCACGCCTCATCCCGACGGGCGTCCAGATGCAGATCGACGGCGGCAAGCCGGTGAAGCTCGACTACGCAATCTGCATGCCGGACAAGTGCGTCGCCGAAGCGCCGCTGTCCGACCAGCTGATCGCCAGCCTGAAGAAGGGCAACGAGGTGGTCTTCACCTCGGTCAACTTCCAGCGCGCTCCGAACCCGATCAAGATGGCCCTCACGGGCTTCACCGGTATCTTCGACGGCGAGCCGATCGAGCAGTCGCAGCTCGAAGAGCGTCAGCGCCTTCTGCAGGAAGAAATGCAGAAGAAGGCGGAAGACGCCCGCAAGAAGCTCGAAGAAGCCCAGAAGGCTGCCAAGAAGAACTAAGCGATCTCTCGCTATCCCTAAAAGAAACGCCCGGACCTAGCGTCCGGGCGTTTTTATTTGTCCGGGGCGAAAAGCCCTAGTGACGGAAAGCCGCCTTGGGCCTGTAGTGGCCGACGCCGTCCTTGTCGAACAGGGCATCGACTTGGGCGTGGCGCATCGGCCGGTCGCTGTCGTCGAACTCCAGGTTCTGCTCGGAAACGTAGGCGACATACTCGCTATCGTCGTTTTCGGCGAACAGATGGTAGAAGGGTTGATCCTTGCTCGGGCGGATCTCCTGCGGAATGGCGTTCCACCATTCTTCGGTGTTGGCGTATTCCGGATCGACGTCGAAAATGACGCCTCGGAACGGGAAAATCCGATGGCGAACCACCTGTCCGATCTCGAATTTGGCGTTTCTTTGTTTCATGACGCAACACATCCTTTCAGGAGATTATCTGGGTTGGCGAACCCAAAACATCAATAGGGATCTCCCTTCCGCCCGGCGCTGGACAATCGCGCTAGCTGAGATAGACGCGCACAAGTTGCCGTCAACATAATATCACACAATTCGGCAAAGCGTGCCGCCCACCGCAAAGGTGCGGCGTTTCCACGAGCGCGAGCATCAGTCGAAAAAGAAAGGCCGGCGACCTCGAGCGAGGCGCCGGCCTTCTGCATTGGGTGCTTAGCCGGAAGAGGTGTTGCTACCGGCCTGCATGGTCTTAGACCGAGTAGTACATGTCGTACTCGACCGGATGCGGCGTCATTTCGAAGCGCATCACTTCCTGCATCTTCAGTTCGATGAAGGAATCGATCTGGTCGTCGTCGAACACGCCGCCGGCCGTCAGGTACTTGCGGTCCTTGTCGAGGCTTTCGAGCGCTTCGCGCAGCGAGCCGCAAACCGTCGGGATCTTCTTCAGCTCCTTCGGCGGCAGGTCGTAGAGGTCCTTGTCCATGGCCTTGCCCGGATGCAGCTTGTTCTTGATGCCGTCGAGGCCGGCCATCAGCATGGCTGCGAAGGCGAGGTAGGGGTTCGCGGTCGGGTCCGGGAAGCGGACTTCAACGCGCTTGGCCTTCGGGTTCGTGCCGAACGGAATGCGGCAGGAAGCCGAGCGGTTGCGTGCCGAATAGGCGAGCAGAACCGGTGCTTCGTAGCCCGGGACGAGACGCTTGTAGGAGTTCGTCGACGGGTTGGTGAAGGCATTCAGCGACTTGGCGTGCTTGATGATGCCGCCGATGAAGTAGAGGCAGGTTTCCGACAGGCCGGCATATTCGTCGCCTGCGAAGGTCGGCTTGCCGTCCTTCCAGATCGACAGGTGTACGTGCATGCCCGAACCGTTGTCGCCGAAGATCGGTTTCGGCATGAAGGTTGCCGTCTTGCCGTAGGCGTTGGCGACTTGGTGCACGACGTACTTGTAGATCTGCATCTTGTCGGCGTTGCGCACCAGCGCGTCGAACTTGACGCCGAGCTCGTGCTGGGCGGCGGCCACTTCGTGGTGATGCTTTTCGACCGTTACGCCCATTTCGGACAGAACCGTCAGCATTTCCGAGCGCATGTCCTGGCAGCTGTCGATCGGCGGAACCGGGAAATAGCCACCCTTGACGCGCGGGCGGTGGCCGAGGTTGCCGGTCTCATAGTCGGTGTCGTCGTTCGACGGCAGTTCCGAGGAGTCGAGCTTGAAGCCGGTGTTGTACGGATCGGCCTTGTACTTGACGTCGTCGAAGACGAAGAATTCGGCTTCCGGGCCGACGAAGACGGTGTCGCCGATACCCGATGCCTTGAGGTAGGCTTCCGCCTTCTTGGCCGTGCCGCGCGGGTCGCGGTTATAGGATTCGCCCGAAACCGGATCGAGAATGTCGCAGATGATGACCATCGTCGACTGCGCGAAGAACGGGTCCATATGCGCTGTTTCCGGATCGGGCATCAGCACCATGTCGGACTCGTTGATGGCCTTCCAGCCGCCAATCGAGGAGCCGTCGAACATGACGCCATCGGCGAACATGTCTTCGTCGACGCAGACCACATCCATCGTTACGTGCTGCAGCTTGCCCTTGGGATCGGTAAAGCGCAGGTCGACGAACTTGACGTCGTTGTCCTTGATTTGCTTCAGAATATCGCTTGCAGTCGTCATTTGCCGTTATTCCCTGTGTGAGATGACGAGGTTTGAAAAGAACCGGGCCGGACGGCCCGTGATATCAGATGGCGTCGAGGCCGGTTTCGCCCGTGCGAATTCGGATGACTTCTTCCACATTGGAAACGAAAATCTTTCCGTCACCAATGCGGCCGGTTTGCGCGGCATTGCGGATCGCCTCGATGACGGCCTCCGCGTTTTCGTCCGCCAGCACGACTTCGACCTTAACCTTCGGCAGAAAGTCCACCACGTATTCGGCGCCGCGATACAGCTCCGTGTGACCCTTCTGCCGCCCGAAGCCCTTGGCTTCCGTGACGGTGATGCCCTGCAGGCCGACTTCCTGAAGGGCTTCCTTCACTTCGTCGAGCTTGAAGGGCTTAATGATCGCTTCGATCTTTTTCATGAGAAAATGTCTCTCCGCTTCTCCCTTTAAAGCAGGATCATGCCCGCTCGCCCTGAATATGCACGTTGCATGCCAGTTTTTCTGCGAAAATCTGTCAGAACGACAAAAAATCTACTGCCGCGACGCGGATTGCGGGGTTTCCATGCCATTTCCTGGCTGGGATCTGCCTAATTTTTATGATTATCGATCGAAAGTTGCCCGGTATCGGTCGATGCTTTCGGTCATCAACAGGGTGAAGCACGTTATTTGAGCAACAAATATGTGCAAATGCATAATTATGGGGCAAATGGCGCGCTGGGTGTGAGGCCTTGCGTCATGCCGCCGGGCGTGGATAAGTCTGCGACATGCGCTCCGAACTTCAGCACTTGTTGATCACGCCCTCGGAAATGACGGCGATCGATCAGGCGGCCGCCCAATCCGGCATCGAAAGCTTCACGCTGATGCGCAATGCCGGCCTGGCCGTGACCGCGGCGGCCTTGCGACACTTCCCGGATGCCCTCCGTTTCCTCGTGCTCTGCGGGCCGGGCAACAATGGCGGCGATGGTTATGTCGCGGCATGCGGTCTTGCGGAAAGTGGGGCGGATGTCGCGGTTTTTACACTCGGCAATCCCGCGGCACTTCAAGGCGACGCCGCACGCGCACGGTCGGAATGGAAGGGACCGGTGGCGTCGCTTGACGCAATCGAACTCCGGGCCGGCGATGTCGTCATCGACGCGCTGTTCGGGGCCGGGCTCTCGCGCGATCTCTCGGGGGACGTCGTTCAGCCCATTGAACGGATCAACGCGAGCGGGCTCCCGGTCATCGCGGTCGATCTGCCGAGCGGCATCGATGGGCGGACTGGTGAAGTCCGTGGCGCCGCCTTCGCAGCCCGCCACACGGTAACCTTCATGGCGCCGAAGCCGGGCCACTGGCTTTTGCCCGGTCGATCCCTGTGCGGAACGCTCGACGTGTTCGATATCGGAATCCCGCCGCGCATCGTGCTGGCCGAGGCCGGCCCGCTGCGTCTGAATTCGCCGACGGTCTGGTCCGGCTGGGGTGGAGATCTCGCGCCGTCAACGCACAAGTTCAGGCGTGGTCACCTCGTCGTCTTTTCAGGCGACCGGCAAGCAACGGGGGCCGCGCGCCTGGCGGCCACGGCAGGGCTCGCGGCCGGCGCCGGACTGGTCACGGTGGCAACGGGAAAGGCTGCGCTCGGCATCAATGCGTCGCAATTGACCGCTGTGATGGTCAACGAAGTGGAAGGTAAGCGAGACCTGACGAAATGGCTGCAGGATCGTCGCTTGGGCAGCTTCGTCCTCGGGCCCGGCTTCGGTGTCGGCAAGAAGGCGAGGGACTTTGCGCTTGCTTTGTGCGATCGGTCGCTGGTGCTCGACGCAGACGGGATCACGTCGTTTCAGGCGAACCGCGACGAACTCTTCGCCGCGCTTGCAAGAGGCGGGGGCCAGATGGTCATGACGCCGCACGAGGGCGAGTTCGCCCGCCTCTTTCCTCAAATTGCCGGCGACGGCGCACTCTCCAAGATCGAAAGGGCGCAGAAGGCGGCTCGCGAGAGCCATGCGGTCATCGTCTACAAGGGAGCAGACACGGTGATCGCTGCACCGGACGGTCGGGCCGTGGTCAATAACAATGCCCCAGCATGGCTGGCGACGGCCGGTTCGGGAGACGTTCTCGCCGGCATCATCGGCGCCCATCTTGCTCAAGGGATGCCGGCCTTCGAGGCAGCGGCGGCCGCCGTGTGGCGACATGGCGCGGCCGGCAGCCAAGCGGGGCGGGGGCTCACCGCCGAGACATTGATTGGCGTCATACCGCCAATGGCGTGAGGCCGGAAATGCAACGCCTCGAGCAGCCGGACTTCATGGAAGGGACCGCTCGAGGCGCTTTTGCCTGTTTGCCCGGCTCTTAACCGCGCGTGCCCTTGGCAATCGGCTCCTGGTAGGTGAAGCCCAAATCCCAGGGGAAATAGATCCAGGTGTCCTGGCTGACCTCGGTGACGAAGGTATCGACCAGCGGCCGGCCCTTCGGCTTGGCGTAGACGGCGGCGAAATGTGCTTTCGGCAGCATCGCGCGCACTTCGGCAGCGGTCTTGCCGGTATCGGTCAGGTCATCGACGATCAGCACGCCTTCGCCGCCGTCCTTGATGATCTCAGGTGCGATACCCTTCAGCACCTTCATCTGACCCTGCGTGTCATAGTCATGATAGGAGGCGACGCAGACGGTTTCGATCATCCGGATGTTGAGTTCGCGGGAAATGATGGCGGCCGGCACCAGGCCGCCGCGGGTGATACAGACCATGGCGCGCCATTCCTGGCCGTTGTCGGCAAGGCGCCACGCAAGCGCGCGCGCGTCACGGTGGAACTGGTCCCAGGAGACAGGAAAGGCTTTATCGGGCAGCGACATCAGTGGGCTCCGGCTTGTCTGTGCTTGGTAAAGACGAAGCGTCCGGCAGATCGGGCAGGCGGGAACGCGTCATCCTGATTTGCCGACATGCAATAACGGCAATAGCGGTCAAAGTGCAAGGCTCTACAGCGCCGCGCGTCCTTTAAGATGCGCTAAGGGTGCTCTGCGGGGCAATCACGCTTTTGCGCGTGCTTCGGTGATTGCCTGGATCATCGCCTGTACATCGGCTTCGGCCGCAGCCAGCGCCTGCGGATCGCGGGCACGCACGACAATATCGGTCGAGAAGTTCTTGCCGTCGAACTTTGGGTAGGAGCCGATGCTCGTCTCCGGATGGTTCTTCTGCACCTCCGTCAGCGGACTGCCGATATCGCCTTCGCCGAATGGCGAGCGCACCGTGCGCGAGAGGAGAGGCGAACCGACCTGAAGGCCGGGCAGCAAGGCGTCGAGCATGGCCTGAAACACCTGCGGTACACCGGCCATGACATGCACGTTGCCGATCGTGAAGCCCGGCGCGGTGGAGACGGGGTTCGGGATGTGGCGTGCGCCAAGCGGCATGCGCGCCATGCGCTTGCGGGCGTCGGTGAACTCCATGCTGCGGCGTTCGTACATGGCGCCGAGCAGGGCCATCGCCTCGGGCTCGTAGACGCACTCGACGCCGAAGGCGCGAGATATGGCATCGGCGGTGATGTCGTCATGGGTGGGGCCGATGCCGCCCGATGTAAAGACGTAATCGTAGCGGCTGCGTACGGCGTTGATCGCTTCGACGATGGCGGCTTCGTCATCGGCGACGATCCGCACTTCGCGCAGATCAATGCCCACCATGGTCATCATGTCGGCGAGATGGCCGATGTTCTTGTCTTTGGTGCGACCCGACAGAAGTTCGTCGCCGATAGCGACCATCGCGGCAGTGACGATTTTTGTGCTCATCGGTAATTCCTATTTATATAAGCCAATCATTTAACAGTGATTGTTTATTGTTCGACGGGCGAGAACAGTCTGTTTCCCGGACAGCTCCTGGCAAGCGGCCGCATTTTGATAAATCTTCCCGGCAGCAGTGATCAAGTGGGATCGCTTGAATCCAAAGGAGCATTTTATGGCCAAGGTTCTTGTTCTCTATTATTCGGCATACGGACACGTCGAAACGATGGCCTATGCGGTGGCCGAAGGCGCGAAATCGGCCGGCGCCGAAGTGGACGTGAAGCGCGTGCCCGAACTTGTGTCGGAAGAAGTCGCCAAGGCCTCGTACTACAAGCTGGACCAGGCAGCGCCAATCGCCACCGTCGAAGAACTTGCGCAGTATGACGCGATCATCTTCGGCGCAGGCACGCGCTACGGCACCGTTGCCTCGCAGATGCGCAACTTCATCGACCAGACGGGCAGCCTGTGGGCCAAGGGCAAGCTGGTCGGCAAGGTCGGCTCGGTCTTCACATCCTCTGCGACGCAGCATGGTGGCCAGGAGTCGACGATCCTCGGCTTTATCCCGACCCTGATGCACCACGGCATGGTCGTCGTCGGTCTTCCCTATGCCTTCCAGGGCCAGATGGGCCTCGACGAGATCAAGGGCGGCTCGCCCTACGGCGCCTCGACGATCACCGGCGGCGACGGTTCGCGCCAGCCCTCCGAGGTTGAACTCGAAGCTGCTCGTTTCCAGGGCGCACATGTCGCCAAGATCGCCGCGAAGCTCGCCGATTGATCGCTCAAGATATTGGATTTCTTGATCAAGGGCGGCTCCGAAAGGGGCCGCTCTTTTGATTCGCGACACGCCGTTTCGGAGTGATTCGCGAAGGTGGCAATTCGCACCGCACCTGTGGTAATATCCGCGGCGTTCGGCATGAACATGCCTTTGACGAGGAGGAAAGAACGGCCGTGCGGCAACGGCCCGCCGAAGACCGAAGCGTTTTCGGACGATTGGGAGGGAAGTATGGCGCGGATCACTTACACCATCGTTCCTCATGACGGAGGATGGGCCTATAAGGCCGCCGAAGCATATTCGGAGCCCTTTCCCAGCCGCGAAATGGCGCTAGCCGCCGCCAAGGCTGCCGCCGCCGAACAACAAGTCGGCGGCGACGACGAAGATATCAGTTTCCAGGATGACGAAGGCCACTGGCACTTCGAGCACACAGACGGCGGCGATAGGCCGGAAGCGACCGTAGAAGACGGCTAGTACGCTTCAAGGCAGCCGGCTCAATCCGAACACAAGCGTGAGTATTGCGTGCACACCATCTCTCCCACGGAGGATATTCGATGCACTATAACGTTCAGATCTTCACCTGGACCCCGCGGCAGGGAGTCCACCAGGTCGGATCGGCAATCGAGGTGGACGCCCCCAATTCGAAGGCGGCAGCGGTCTCCCTTCTCGGCCTCAGGCTGGAAAACCAGGGATGCGCAACGAAGCTCGCCGTCCGGGTATGGCACGACGATGCTTACCGGGCCGAATGCGATTGCTACTACTACAACAGCTGAGCGGTCGCGCTCTCTGAAGCAACCTCTCGCTTCTCAGCGAGCGGCTACACGTGCGCGGAATAATCATTGAAAGCCGGATGTCTGGTGCGGGCGGCGGGGATCGAACCCGCACAGCCAAGGCCGAGAGATTTTAAGTCTCTTGCGTCTACCAGTTTCGCCACGCCCGCTCTGCCCCCTAGATCAAACACTCAAGGGGAACAGTCAAGTGCATCAGACTGGTGAAAGGTGGATTGCCACTCAGGCGTTCTGTTGCTTAGGCTTCAGAAAGTAGAAGACGACAGCTGCGATGAGCGCGGCGATGCCGCAGAGGATGAACATTTCGGAATAGGGGCGGCCCGAATTGAACGCGTAGATGGCAGGAGCCACGAACGCCAAGACGACCAACCCCGCCAGACGGGACGAAAGCACGCTGAGAGCGGAGACCTTGCGCAGCAGCCACCCGATCAGCGTGCCGAGCAGTAGCATTGAAATTGTTGCACCGAATATTTGAGCCATTGTCTCTCTCCGCTGACGAAATCGCGATGGTATATCGCGCTGATTCGGGGTGCGGTGAATAGGGGGTACAACCGCGGATTTCGTTGGACGCGCTAGCGCGGATGCGGTCGCGATAGCCTCCGACGCCTCGCTAGCAGCCTTTTGGTGGTGTGGCCGCAGGAGGACAATTCGCCCGCGTGCCTAGAGCGGCAAGCGTTCCAGGATCGGCGGCAATCCGCCGAGATCGTCGATCTCGCGAAATCTCGGATGGTTCTCCGGCTTGTCGTGATGCTCGAATGCCCAAGTCAGTGCATGTGGGACGTAAACACCCCAGCTTCCCGCATCAAGGGCTGGAACGATGTCGGATTTCAGAGAGTTGCCGACCATCAGGCTTTTCAGCGGCCCGTCGCCATGGCGCTTGAAGAGACGTTCGTAGGTGCTTGCATTCTTGTCGCTGACGATCTCGACGGCGTCGAAATAATCGCCAAGGCCGGAGGCAGCGAGCTTGCGTTCCTGGTCGAAGAGATCGCCTTTCGTGATCATGACAAGGCGGAAGGTGCCGTGTAGGGCACTGAGTGTTTCTTGGACATGGGGCAGGGGTTCGACCGGATGGACAAGCATGTCGCGGCCGGTCGCCAGGATTTCGGCGATGACGGATGAGGGGACTTTCCCATCCGTCACGTCCACCGCGGTCTCGACCATCGACAGAACGAAGCCTTTGATGCCGAAACCGTAGAGACCGAGATTGCGTTTTTCCGCGGCAAGCAGCCGTTCGGACAGATGCTCGGTGTCGGTGTGGGGGGTCAGAAGTTCGGCGAAGCGCGCCTCGGTCAGGCGAAAGAACTGTTCGTTCTGCCAAAGCGTATCGTCGGCATCGAAACCAACAGTCGTTATTGCATGGGGCATGATCTTACGGTCCGGCAATCTTGAAGGGCTGGTCGACGCTGGCGGTCTTGCCGCTGTTGACGTCATTGAAATGGAAACGCAGCACGTAGTCGCCGGCCGGCGCGCCGGAAACATCGATGGTCAGCGTCGAGTAGATTTCCTGGTTCCTGAGGTAACCGGTGAAGGTGAAGTCGCCGAAGGCCTTCTGGCCGGCGAGCACGTCACCCTTCGGATTGAGGATATCGAAGTCGACGGTGAAATGGCTCTCGAGCTTGCCCTTCTCTGCCGCATCCTTCCAGGAAAGTCCGATCGGCTCGATGTAGGAGATCAGCGACTCTCCCTCCTTGAAGACAGAGCCGTCTCGCGGCTGGTACATCGCATAACCAGTCGGCTGCTTGGAGACGAAGATCGCCTTGCCGATCGCGAAGGGCAGCGTTTGCGAAAAGTCGCTCATCGCCTTGAGAAGCAGGTCTCGCGCCTTTGCCGCATCGCCCGAAGCGGCAAGTTTCTCCGCCTGCGCCGCCGCATCGGTGAGCGGACCGGCGAGGGCGATGGAGTTTCCGGATAGTGTCGTGGCGGCGCTCAGCGTCGCCAGAAGAAGCATATGTTTCACCATGACGTTCCCCCATCGCCGGATGACACCGACTTTCGGTATCTGCCGCATCAAGTCAAGACGATAGGGCTGGCCGGCCAATGGTCAATGCTTCCAGAACACCGGCGTTAGGATCACGAGCACGGTCAGCACTTCCAGACGGCCGAGAAGCATCATCAGCGACAGCAGATAGAGCTCGGAATCGCCGAGCGTCGAGAAGTTGCCGGCCGGCCCGATGATGGGGCCAAGTCCGGGGCCGACATTCGAAAGGCAGGTGATGACTGCCGAGGTCGCAGTGACCAGGTCGTAGCCGAGCGCACCCATGGCGAGGCTACCGAAGACCCAGAGCAGGATATAGGTGATGAAGAACAGGAAGATGGCCCGCTGCGTGTCGGCATCGACGGTGTTGTTGCCATAGCGCACGGCGTAGATCGCATTGGGATAGACGAGCTTGTTGAGCCCCGAGCGGATCGCGTTGAAGAGCACGATGAACCGATAGGCCTTGATGCCGCCTGCCGTCGATCCGGAACAACCGCCCATGAAGGTCGCGATGAATGCGGCCATGACGACGAAGGGCCCCCAGAGGCTGTAGTCTTGGCTGGCATAGCCGCTGGTCGAGAGGATCGAGGTGATGTTGAAGAAGGAATGCGCCAGCGCCAGGTGAAATTCCACACCATTCGCCAGGCGGTGATAGACCGCCACTGCGACCGAAAAGGCAGAGAGATAGCCGAGAAAGACGATGATCTGCGGATCGCGCAGCGCGTCAAGCCGGCCGCGCGCCACCAGCACGATCAGGATCGAGAACGGCAGGCTGCAAAGCGCCATGAAGAAGGTCGCCGTCCAGAGCAGTGGAATACTGCCGAAATAGGCGAAGGATGCATCATGGGTGGAAAAGCCGCCGGTCGCCACCGTCGACATCGCGTGGTTGATGGCGTCGAAGCGGTTCATACCGGTCAGGAAGTAGCCGATGGTGCAGAGGAGCGTGATGACGACATAGACGATCAGAAACGCGCGGCTGAAGCTGGCGAGGCGTGCAAACGGCTTGTCGCTGGTATCGGAGGATTCCATCTTGAAGAAGGACATGCCGCCGACCCTGAGATAGGGGATGATGAAGAGGCCGAGCACGACGATGCCGATGCCGCCGAGCCAGCAGAGCAGCGAGCGCCAGACGAGCAGGCCGGGCGGCGCGTCGTCGAGCCCGACGATGACGGTGCCGCCGGTCGTGGTGATTGCCGATACGGACTCAAACAGCGCCTGGGCAAAATCAAGATTGAGCGACGACAGCCAGAGCGGGATCGCGCCAACCACCGAAAACACGGCCCACAGCAGGTTGACGAGGACGAAGCCGAACTTCTTGGAGAAGGGCGGCGGCCCCATGCGGGTCGCCATGAAGGTCGCAAGCGAAAACCCGCCGACCATGAAGGCCGAAGCGACGAAGATCTGCCAATCGGGATGGCCGTAGTAGAGATCGACCATCGCCGGCACCAGCATCGCGCATGCGAGATAGATGCCGAGGATTGCCGCGATGTGCATAGCATGCCGGATCAGAGTTGCGTTCAAGCGTTCAATTTCCCGGAAAGCGTTGCGGACGTCCCAGCCGTTGGGGATGCGGTTGCATTGTTCACGGCGGTCCGATTCGAGTCAAAGCGATGGCTTCGGGCGTTGCAATATGCAATAGCCACAGCCACTAGAGCGCCGTGCGTTCAGATGAACGCACTAAGGACGCTCTAGCATTTTGATTCTAGAGCATCTGTCCGCCTCAAGTGATTCCACTTGAGAGCGGGATGCTCTAGCCAACTCAACGGAAGACCGCACGCGATGAAGCAGGATGTTGAAGCCGCAACCGAAGCCTTGCGGGAGATCTTCCCGCCGACGCCGCTGCAGCTCAACGAGCACTTGAGCGCGCGCTACGGCGCCAACATCTACCTCAAGCGCGAAGACCTGTCGCCCGTCCGTTCCTACAAGATCCGCGGCGCCTTCAACTTCTTCCGCAAGGCGCTGGGCGCCGACGCATCCGGCAAGACCTTCGTCTGCGCCTCGGCCGGTAACCACGCCCAGGGTTTTGCCTTTGTCTGCCGTCATTTCGGCGTGCCGGGCGTCGTTTTCATGCCGGTGACCACGCCGCAGCAGAAGATCGACAAGACCCGCATGTTCGGTGGCGAATTCATCACCATCCGCCTCGTCGGCGATATCTTCGACCAGTGCTACAAGGCGGCCCGCGATCACGTCGAAGCGATCGGCGGCGTCATGGTGCCGCCCTTCGATCATGCCGATATCATCGAAGGCCAGGCAAGCGTTGCCGCCGAAATTTCCTGGCAGCTGCCTGACGGTGTCACGCCCGATCTCGTTGTCCTGCCCGTTGGCGGCGGCGGCCTTGCTGCCGGCGTGACGGGATATTTCAAGGACGTGATTGCAGCGGATCATTTCATCTTTTGCGAACCCGCCGGTGCACCCAGCCTGCGCGAGAGCCTCGAAACCGGCAGCGTCGTGACCCTCGACCAGGTCGACAACTTCGTCGACGGTGCCGCAGTCGGACGGATCGGCGATCTCAATTTTGCAGCGCTCCGTCGCTTTTCCGCCGATCAGGTGATGCTTTTGGCCGAGAATGCGATCTGCCTGACGATCGTCGAGATGCTGAATGTCGAAGGTGTGGTGCTGGAACCGGCAGGCGCCCTTTCGGTTGCGGCCCTGGAAGTACTCGGCCCCGAGAAACTGGCGGGCAAGACGGTGGTTGCCGTCGTTTCCGGGGGTAATTTCGATTTCGATCGCCTGCCCGATGTCAAGGAGCGCGCGATGCGCCATGCCGGGCTCAAGAAGTACTTCATTCTGCGCATGGCGCAACGGCCCGGCGCGCTTCGCGACTTCCTCAATCTGCTCGGCGACGAGGACGACATCTCGCGCTTCGAATACCTGAAGAAATCGGCGCGCAACTTCGGCTCCATTCTGATCGGCATCGAGACCAAACACGCCGAGAACTTCCCGGTGTTGAAGGCTCGCTTCGACGCCGCGGGGCTTCGCTACCAGGACATCACCGAGAACGAAATCCTCTCCAATCTCATCATTTAATCGGCATCAGGGAGCTGCGGTTGATTATCGGCACTTAGGCTTTGACAGTGTCGGCCGCGGCGTCTAAGTCTTGGGCATGGCATCGTTTTTCTCGAAATTGTTCGGCCGTTCGGGCTCCTCTGAAAACCAGACGCAGGCTGCGCCTGGAAAGACTGAGGCCTATGCCGAATGCACCATCCGCGCGACGCCGAAGCGCGAAGGCTCGCAGTTTCGTCTGGCTGGCAGCATCGAGAAGGCCTCGGCGGATGGCGGCACCAAGACCCGCAGCTTCATCCGCGCCGATCTCTTCACCTCGGAGCAGGACGCGATCGATGCCGCTCTGCGCAAGGGACGCCAGATCATCGACCAGACTGGCCCGTCGCTGTTTTCCGACGACGCCCAGTCGCGTCAGGTTTGATCAGTCGCGCCTGCGGCGTAGCTAAATTGTCTCAGATGGTTAGCGGACATTCTTAATGTCTCGCGCTAATTTTTATCGGCCTGCGTACGGATCGCCGGACGAGTTGAATCTTCATCGTCCGGTCAAAATGATGGGCCGCCTCGAGACGGGCGGCCCGACCCTGGTTCGCCTGAAGCTCAGAGCTTGATCCGGAAGCGGGCAAAGCCTTCGGCGGCGTCACCGGCATCCTCGATGGTCACACCCTTCACTTGCGCCAGGAACTGCCGGGCCTTCGGGCCACTGTCGAAGGTGACGGTCGTATTGGCGAGCGGCACGAAGGTCCAGTTGGCGTCGGCAGATGGATTGATCGTGCCCTGATCGATGATGTAGCGCACCACGACGTCGCGGTTGGTGTCGGGGGCGACGAATACCACTTTGTCGGCGGCGATGTCGGGGAAATTGCCGCCGCCGCCGGCCCGGTAGTTGTTGGTCGCGACCACGAATTTCTGCGCTGCATCAATCGGTTGCCCGTTGAACTGCAGGTTCTTGATACGGTTCGACGACGCATTGATCGTGTTGCCGTCCTTGTCGAACTTCGGCGGCACGGAAAGGTCGATCTGATAGGTGACGCCGTCGATGACGTCGAAATTATAGGACGGGAAACCGCCGTTGATCAGCGGCGCGTCCGAGGCGCCAGGTTTGACTTCGTTGAAGATGCCGGCAGACATTTCCAGCCAGTTGCGCACCTGGTCGCCGGTTATGACGACGGCCTGCACCGTATTCGGATAGAGATAGAGGTCGGCGACGTTCTTGATCGCGATGTCGCCGGCGGGGACGTCGGTGTAGTAGTCCGCGCCGCCACGGCCGCCGGCCTTGAAGGGGGCCGCTGCCGACAGCACCGGCAGGTCGCGGTACTCGGTCTCCTTCAACATGTCCTTGATGTACCAGGTCTGCGCCTGGCTGACGATCTGCACGGACGGGTCGTCGGCGACCAGGGCGAAGTAGGAATAGAGCGGCGCACTGGTCTTGCCGACAGGCGTGCGCACATAGGCGAGTGTTGCCTCGTGGTCCTTCTTCGCGGCGGCCAGCACCTCCGGCTTGTCGGCGACCTCGGCGATCACCTTCTTCTCTTCGCGACGGTAGATCGGCCGCGCCTCGCTGGTTGAACTGACGACACGCCAGGCGCCACCCTCCCGTTCGATCAGCAGGTCGATCAGGCCGAGATGCGAGCCCCAGAAGCCACCCATGACGCCGGGCTTGCCGGAGATCAGGCCCTTCGTGTTATCGACCCCCGCGATGCCGTCGAACTTCGGCCCGGGGAAATCCAGGTGGCTATGGCCGGTCACGATCGCATCGATGCCTGCGACCGCCGCAAGCGGCACCGAAGCGTTCTCCAGGTTCTCGACATAGCCCTGCTGGCCGATGCCCGAATGCGAGAGAGCGACGACGATATCAGCACCTTCCTCGCGCATCTGCGGCACCCAGGCTTCGGCGGCCTTGACGATGTCTCGGGCATTGGCCTTGCCTTCGAGGTTCTTGGCGTCCCAGGTCATGATCTGCGGCGGAACGAAGCCGATGAGCCCGATGCGGACCTGATGTTCCGCGCCGGAGCCGTCTTTCACTTTGCGGTCGAGAATGACGTAGGGCTTGAGAAACAGCTCATCCTGACGCCCGTTGGCGGCAAGCGTACCCTTCGTCAGGTTGGCGCAGACGAGCGGGAAGTTCGCGCCGTTCAGGACCTTGAACATGAAGTCCAGGCCATAGTTGAATTCGTGGTTGCCAAGCGTGCCGCAATCATAGCCAAGCACGTTCATGGCGGCGATGACAGGGTGGATATCGCCGTCCTTCATGCCGCGCTGATAGGCAATATAGTCGCCCATCGGGTTGCCCTGGAGGAAATCGCCATTGTCGATCAGGATGGAGTTTGTCGCTTCGGCGCGGATGGCGTCGATGATCGAGGCGGTGCGCGCAAGGCCGACCGTATCGTTGGGCTTGTCGCCGTAATAGTCGTAGGGAAAGACGTGAACGTGCAGGTCCGTCGTTTCCATGATTCTGAGATGTGCCTGGTTGGCGGCGGCGCGGACGGAGAAGGGGTGCAGCATGACAAGCGCCGAAGAAGCCGCGGCCCCCGCGAGAAGCGAACGGCGCGTAAGGTGGAGCGGGGATGTCATCGATGGCATGCGGTCCTCCATTTATCAAGGATCCCGGTTTTTCCGAGACGAGTGCAATCCGGAGTTTTGTTCGCAGATACGCGAACCACGGTGGGTTGGCGGCGACTATGCCGGAAAGGCGACATTTCCGAAAGCGGCAGATTTTCGCATTCCGGCGGCTGACAACCGCGGCTTCCGCTAAAGTTTTCTTCAAACTTCCTGTTTAACCGTGCTTCGGGAAACGGAACTTTTTCAAGCACATGCCAAACGCCAACCTTCTTCTCTTCGTCGGCGAGGCGCTGGTCTACGTTACGGCGATGATCGGGCTGCTGCATCTTCGCGCCCGTTTGGGGCTTGGCGCCTTCGTCGCCGCACTCGGCGTCATGCACTTCATCGAGACCTATCTCGCCGCAGTCTTCTATGTGCAATTGCCGTTCGGCGTGATCTCGCCAGGCTCTGCTGTGCTTTTCTCCGGCAAGCTGATGATGATCCTGCTGCTTTATGTGAAGGAAGACGCGGCAACTGTTCGCCAGCCGATCTACGGGCTGCTCGCCGGCAACTTCCTGACGGTGGCACTGAGCCTTCTGTTGCGCCAGCACGACACCGTAGCGATCGTGGCGGAGCGGTCCGCCGACCTCGCCTTCATCGACGAGATGGGGTGGCTGATGGTCTGGGGCACGACGATCCTCTATTTCGATTCGCTGATGATCATTCTGCTTTACGAGCGACTGGGCCGGTGGTTGCGGCGCTTGGTGACGCTCCGATTTTTCATCTGCGGCGTCGTCGTGCTGACATTCGATCAGGCTGCCTTCTACGCGGCACTTCGCTGGTGGAACGGTGCACCCTTCGAGGTCTTCTGGGGTGGTTGGATGGCGAAGATGCTGGCAGCACCCTTCTATGCGATCGCGATCGGACTTTATCTCAATGCCTCGCGCCATCCGTTCCTGGCGATGTCGGACCGGCCGCTTGGCGACATCTTCAATGCATTGACGTTCCGCGAACGCTACGAGGACCTGCTGTCCCGGTCCGGACAGGATACGCTGACGGGTTCGCTCGATCGCAGCCGGTTCGAGATCGAAGCGCCGGCAATGCTGCGCGCGGCGAGCGCTGACAATGCGGCCGTCACCTTGATGATCATCGACGTCGACCATTTCAAGGGCGTCAACGACCGCTTCGGCCACCAGGAGGGCGACCGCGTCCTGCAGCGGCTGGTCGAGACGGTGAAGTCGAAGTTGCGTCCGGTCGACCGACTGTTTCGATATGGTGGCGAGGAATTCGTGATCCTTTGCCCGGCAATGGCTCATGGCGATGCCTTGCGGCGCGCGGACGAGATTCGCGTTGCCGTGTCGGATCGCGTCTCGACCCCGGACGGACGGCCGGTGACCGCAAGCATCGGTCTATCGTCGACGCCGGACGACGGGGCGGCGATCGAGAGCCTGTTGTCGGAGGCAGATCTTCGGCTCTACGCCGCCAAGGGACGGGGCCGCGACTGCGTCGTCGGCCGTTAGGCTGCATTCATTCCTTCAAATGCCGACATTCGGCCGGTCGATCACTTCCCGCAGCGAGAAGCTGGAATTGATCTTGACCACATGGGGCAGCGCCGAGAGCCAGTCGCGGTGGATACGCTCGTAGTCCTGTAGGTCCTTGGCGGCGACCCTCAGGATGTAGTCGTACTCGCCTGACATCAGGTAGCAGACGAGTACGTTCGGACAGAGCTTCACCGCCGCTTCGAACTCGGCGAGCGTCTTGGCGAACTGGCCCGACAGCGAAATATGGACGATCACCATGATCTGGTAGTCGAGCGCCTTATGGGCGATGCGGGCATGATAGCCGGCAATCGTTCCTGATTTTTCCAGGATATCGACTCGTCGCGAACAGGCGGACGGAGAGAGCCCGACCTTCGCCGCCAGGTCGGCATTCGAGATGCGGCCGTTCTGCTGGAGAATGCGCAGAATCGCATGATCGATGGCATCGAGTTCACTCATTCGTGTTTTCCCCCAATCATGCGTCACTTCACGCAATATTCTTCGAAATCAATGCGCCCCGGGTTTCGTCTTTGCAAGGACATTCGATTCACTGCGTGTTTTGCTGAATGCCTCGTCAAAGTGGCGAAAAGCCCATAACAGGAGAGGAACGCGAGGATGCGTGTCGGTTGCCCGAAGGAAATCAAAAACCATGAATATAGAGTCGGCCTGACGCCCGGCTCGGTGCGTGAATATGTTGCCCATGGCCACGAGGTGATCGTGGAAACCAAGGCCGGGGCAGGGATCGGCGCGGATGACGATGCTTACCGTGCCGCTGGCGCGAAGATTGTCGCGACGGCAAAGGAAGTGTTCGAAAAGTCGGACATGATCGTCAAGGTCAAGGAGCCGCAGCCCTCCGAATGGGTGCAGCTCCGCGAAGGCCAGATTCTCTACACCTACCTGCATCTTGCGCCCGATCCGGAACAGACCAAGGGTCTGCTCAATTCCGGCGTCACGGCGATCGCCTATGAAACCGTCACCGACGATCGCGGCGGCCTGCCGCTGCTTGCGCCGATGTCCGAGGTTGCCGGACGCCTGGCCATCCAGGCGGGCGCCACGTCGCTGCAGAAGGCCAATGGCGGCCGCGGTATCCTGCTCGGCGGCGTGCCGGGTGTACTGCCGGCGAAGGTGGCCGTCATCGGCGGCGGCGTCGTCGGCCTGCATGCGGCGCGCATGGCGGCCGGGCTTGGCGCCGACGTCTCCATTATCGATCGCTCGATCCCGCGCCTGCGCCAACTCGACGATCTCTTCGCCGGCCGCGTGCACACACGCTACTCGACCATCGACGCACTGGAAGAGGAAGTCTTCTCCGCCGATCTGGTAATCGGGGCAGTGCTCATTCCGGGTGCTGCGGCGCCGAAGCTCGTGACCCGCGAAATGCTGACCGGCATGAAGAAGGGGGCCGTCATCGTTGACGTCGCGATCGACCAGGGCGGCTGCTTCGAGACGTCCCACGCGACGACGCATTCCGACCCGACCTACGAGGTCGATGGCATCGTGCATTATTGCGTGGCGAACATGCCGGGCGCCGTGCCGGTGACCTCTGCGCATGCGCTCAACAACGCCACGCTGCACTACGGCCTGCAGCTCGCGGATAAGGGCCTGAAGGCGATTGCCGAGGATCGGCATCTGCGTGCCGGCCTCAACGTTCATCGCGGACGCGTCACCAACGCGCCGGTGGCCGAAGCGCTCGGTTATGATGCCTTTGCGCCCGAGGCGGTGCTGAGCGTCGCCTGACGGAACGATGCTTTCGGCCCGGCATCAATGCCGGGCCGAATTTGGTGGTCAGGTCAGCTCGATCCGGCACTGGTAACAATTGTTCTTGGCCGAACGCACATGCACGGAGGAAACGTCCGGTCGGGCCAGCAGTTCTTCCGCTCGCGCCTGTAACTGCTCCGCCGGAACGACACCGCCGGTCCCGTAGACGATCCGTTCGTTCTCGCCATAACCGCGCAGCAGATAACTGACACTCGAAGCCAAGATCGGCGGAAGCGTATCGCCGTCATGCGCCGGACATTCCTCGGCGTGCATGAACACAGGGCCGGTCTCCGCATAGGGCTGCAACGACGAAAACGGCCGCAGGGCGAAGATCAGATAGGGCTCGCCGGCTGCGACATTGCGCAGGCAGTACCGACAGGGCACGCCATCACCATCGGATATCTCTCGCTCCGGCCGGTTGCCATAGGCATCCGGCCCGCCCTCGCGGATCCGCCGCGCTTCGTCGTCGGACATCGGAATGTAGCGCAACGTCATGGCGCATCTCCTTGATGGGTTCGATTGTTCGATCAGGAGATTGCACCGGTCGCGATCGTTTCGACACCCGGAACTTGCCGGGCGAAATGTGTCAGAGATTTTTCGCCAGGGTCAGCAGTTCATCGTCGGTCAGAGGTTCCACCGTGGTCTCACGGGTGGCGACCGGCGAGAAGCCGAATTGCTGGTAAAGCTGCAGTGCGCGGGGGTGATCCAGATTGTTGGTCGTTACCGTCAGCTTGCTCGGGTTCAGCGCCCAGGCGGCAAACAGCGTCTGGAGCAGGAACCACTTGCCGAGGCCAAGCCCGAGCGCATGTTCCATCAGTCCGAAATGGACGAGCACGACGACGTCGTCCTCGTCCTGGTGCAGCTCGAAGAAACCGGCCGGCGCGCCGTTCACATAGAGCACCGTGACACTCGTGCGCTTGTCGCCGAGCACGGCGGCGAGTTCCTCGTCGTTCATCCGCAGCCGCTCGGTCCAGTGCCAGCGGCGGCCGACACGCAGGTACAAGAAGCGATAGTAGCTGAGCGGAATGTCGGAGACGCGCAGGATGGCGGTCTGGATATTGACGGGCATCGGCAGGCTCTGCTTCGGCGGCGCCGTCATCTCGAGTTCGGTTACATGTGCTGTCAGGGAGGCGAGCTTCGGCGAACGCATGATATCACTCTCGACCGGTTACGATCATCGTGTCTGCGCGACCACCCCACTCCGACCAGGAACCGTCATAGAGCGTGTTGTCCGTGTGGCCGAGCGATTGCAGCGCCAGCGTGATGATGGCGGCGGTGACACCGGAGCCGCAGGTCGTAACGACAGGTTTGGAAAGATCGACGCCGGCGTCGGCGAAGGTTTGGCGAAGCGTCGCGAGATCCTTGAACTTTCCGTTTTCCGAGAAAGTACCGGAGGGAAGGCTGTGCGCGCCGGGCATATGGCCCGAGCGCATGCCGGCACGCGGCTCCGGCTCCTCGCCATAGAAACGTCCGGCACCGCGGGCATCGGCGATCTGGATCGAGCCATCCGCAACGATTTCCGTCATCCGCGCGAAGGAGGTCACGGCCGCCGGGGTGAAATTGACGTTGAACGTCGCCGGCTTGGGTGAGGGTACCTCGGTGCTGACGGGGCGCCCCTCCGTGTTCCAGCCGTCCATGCCGCCGTCGAGCACGTAGACGTTCTTGGCGCCCATGATGCGCAGCATCCACCACACGCGCGGAGCGGTCATGATGCCGGGACCGTCGTAGACGACGATCGTGTCCTTTTCGCTGACGCCCAGCGCACCAACCGCCGAGGCAAAGGCTTCAGGCGAGGGCAGGGTGTGGGGCAGGCCACTCGTGTGGTCGGCAATAACGTCCTGATCGAAGAAGACGGCACCGGGAATATGCCCGGCATCGTATTCCGTCTTCGGGTTGCGGTTCTGAGCCGGCAGATACCAGGCGGCGTCGAGGATCCGGATCGAGGGATCGCCGAGGCGCTCCTGCAGCCAATCGGCCGATACGACAAAGGCGCTTTTGTTGTTGGTCACAGTCGCAACTCCCTACTCAAACTGATGCGCGATCTTCGGGCATGCCGAAGCGGATACGGAACCGACGGTTCTCCTTACCCTTTTTCTCGATCTTGGCGATGTGGATGGCGCCCACTTCCTGCGTTTCCGACACATGGGTACCGCCGCAGGGTTGGCTGTCGATCGCCGAGTTTTCGCCGATACAGACAAGGCTGACGCGCCCAAGGCCAACAGGCGGACGCACATTCTTCGATTTGACGACGCCGGGATTGGCGGCGAGTTCCTCGTCGGTGATCCACTGGACGTAGACAGGATGGTTTTCTTCGACGAGCTTCATCAGCGCCGTGGTGACGTCGTCCCTGTCGATCGTCTCGCTCATGTCGAAATCGACACGGCTCTCGTCTTCGCCGACCGAGGCTCCGGTAATCGGGAAGGGGCAGACGACCGAGAGCAGATGGCAGGCGGTGTGCATGCGCATCAAGCGATAGCGGCGGGGCCAGTCGATATGCAGAACGAGTTTCTCGCCAACGGCGGGTGCCGGCTGCCCTTCGGCCGGCACATGGACGATGATGTCCTTGGTTTCGCCGTGACGGGCGACCGCGATGTCGATCTGGCTGCCATCGGCCCGCTCCAGAAAGCCGGTGTCGCCGGGCTGGCCGCCGGAGGTTGCGTAGAAGCAGGTTTGATCCAGTTCGATCCCGCCATCTTCCAGAATTCCGGTGACGCTTGCTTCGCAGGTCGAGAGGTAGAAATCGTCTCGGAAAAGGGCGGTCACGGTCCTGGTCATCGCATTCCTATCCAACTGATTCGTATGGCACCGCAATGTGGGAAGACGTCTTCAACCAGGTCGGCACCGGCAGCCCCTTGGAGGCCAGGAAGTCCGGATTGAAGAGCTTCGACTGATAGCGGTTACCATAGTCGCAGAGGATCGTCACGATCGTATGTCCCGGGCCGAGCTCCCTGGCGAGACGAACGGCACCGGCGATGTTGATGCCCGTCGAACCGCCGACGCAAATGCCTTCGCGCTCGATCAGGTCGAAGACATAGGGGACCGCTTCCGAATCGGGAATCTGGTAGGAGAAATCCGGCGTGAAGCCCTCGAGATTGGCGGTGATGCGGCCCTGGCCGATGCCCTCGGTGATCGAGCTGCCCTCGGACTTCAGTTCGCCGTTGGTATAGAAGTTGTAGAGTGCCGCCCCTTGCGGATCCGCAAGGCCGATCTTGATCGCCGGGTTCTTCGCCTTCAGCCCCTGTGCAACGCCGGCGAGCGTGCCGCCGGAGCCGACGGCGCAGATGAAGCCATCGACCTTGCCGTCCGTGTCGCGCCAGATCTCCGGCGCCGTGGTTTCCACATGCGCGTCACGGTTGGCGACGTTGTCGAACTGGTTGGCCCAGATGGCGCCGTTCGGCTCGGTCTTCGCCAGTTGCTCGGCGAGCCGGCCGGAGATCTTCACGTAGTTGTTGGGGTTCTTGTAGGGAACGGCCGGCACTTCGACGAGCTCGGCGCCAAGCAGCCGCAAGGCGTCCTTCTTTTCCTGGCTCTGGGTTTCCGGAATGACGATGACGGTGCGATAGCCAAGTGCCTGGCCGACCAGCGCCAGCCCGATGCCGGTGTTGCCGGCCGTGCCTTCGACGATGACCCCGCCCGGGCGCAACTGTCCGCTCCGTTCCGCTTGCCGGATGATCCAGAGTGCGGCGCGGTCTTTCACCGATTGCCCCGGATTGAGGAACTCGGCCTTGCCGAGGATGTCGCAGCCCGTGGCCTCCGACACGGCCTTCAGCCGAATCAAGGGTGTGTTGCCGATCGCTTCGAGGACGGACGGTAGGATGGCCATTTTCAGAACCTCGTGTTTGAGGACAGGCGCCGGGGCAGGGCGACACGTACCAGGGAAATACGAACGGCGGCTGACGAAAATCAACAACGATCCCGGACCGCCGAAATGTTGGCGTGTTTTCGGCTCAGCCTGCACTTCAGGCAAGAAATAGCGTTTCGCCGCCGCTCTGTCCCGAACAAAAATCGTCTCCAAGGCATGTGGGGCTCAGCGACAAGGAGCGTTGCCGCGATGAAGGGCCGGGCAAGTCTTTTTCGCCCACAAGGAGATGCGTGCGTGTTTCCCGGCGCGTGCCGAGGAGTGAGTGATGAGTATTCAGTCTGCGAAATCCGAACATAAACTGGCTTGGGTTACCGGCGCGAGCGCGGGTATCGGGCGGGCGCTGGCGCTCAAGTTGGTGCGCGAAGGCTATTCGGTGGTCGTCACCGCCAGAAGTCACGAGAAGCTGGTGGACCTGCAGCATGAGGCGGCGGGTGACGGAAGGATCACGGTTCTCGACGGCGACGTCACCGACCCAAAGGACATGGAGCGCGTGTTGGCTGCGATCGAGTACGATCATGGCCATCTGTCATTGGTGATCCTCAATGCCGGAGTGGCCGTCCCGGTGCGAGGCGATGATCTCCATCGCGAAGCCTTCGAGAAGAGTTTCGCAGTCAATCTCAATGGGGTGGTCAACTGCCTGCTGCCGGCCGTCGCGCATATGAAGGCGCAGGGCTTCGGCCACATCGCCATCGTGTCTTCCGTCGCCGGCTATGGCGGATTGCCCACCAGCGCCGCCTACGGTGCCTCCAAGGCGGCGCTGATCAATATGGCCGAAAGCCTGAAGTTTGATCTCGATCGGATCGGCATCCGCCTGCAGATCATCTGCCCCGGCTTTGTCGATACGCCCGGCACCGCACGAATCCGCTTTCCGCGCCCGGCTCTCGTCAGCTCCGAACAGGCGGCGGATCGCATCATCGCGGGTTTGAAGTCCCGACGCTTCGAAATCACCTTTCCGCGGCATTTCACCTATGCGGTGAAGCTCATGCGTCTGCTGCCCTATAGCCTCTATTTCGCTCTTATCAGGCGGCTGACGGGTGTCGTGACCGAGGCAAGAGAAGCGAAGAAGCACGCCGGCTCCGGCGAGCGTCGGCGTCAGGCCGTGTGAAGCACCAGCACGGCGCCGAAGATGAGGCCAAGCCCGACCCAGCCGATCGGCTTCAGTTTCTGTCCGAAGAGCAGCCGTCCGCAGATGGCCGTTCCGAAGATCCCGGTCGCGCCAAGCACGGCATAGGCGATAGCGAGTTCCATGCCCTTGATCGCCTCGGCAAGCAGCGCGAAGGCGGCAAGCACCAGCAGGATGGAGAGGGCGCCCCAGCCGCGGCGGGCAAACCCTTCCGATTTCGTCGAGGCGAGGTTGGCGGCGACATCGAGGATGCCTGCCATCACGGCCAAGGCGAAGTAGATGCTAGGCGCGCTCATTGGCTGCACCTTCCACCGCGGCTTCGTCCTCGTCGTGGCGCTCGCCGGCATTGACGAGCAATATGCCGACGATCGCCATCGAAAGCCCCAGCATTTCGCGTCCGGTCAACACATGGCCGAAGACGAAGACGGAAACCAGCGTGATGATTGCGACGCCAGAACCTTCCCATATCGCATAGGCGACACCAACGGAGATCGTCTTCACGGCCTTGGCCAGGAAGATGTAGGAAAGCGCGATCGAGACATACATGACGATGTGGCCGAGATAAGAGCCGCTCGAAGAGGCGGCTTTCATCACCGTCAGGCCCACCACTTCGGTCGCGATGGCGAGCGCGAGGAAAAACCATGCAAGGCGCATGCGGAACCTTCAAAAGAGAATTGGAACGACCGCCTCTTAAGCGCTACGCGTGACGCGGTAAAGACGCGCCATGCGCGTTCCTATTCGAAGACGATCTGGCGGACGTCGATGTTGCGGGCGCGAAAGCCGGCTTCGCAGTAATAGAAATAGAACTCCCACAGCCGCTTGAAGCGCAAGTCGAAGCCCAACGGCTCGATCCTGTTCCAGACCGACCAGAAGCGCTCGCGCCATTCGCCGAGTGTCCGGGCGTAATCGATGCCGAAGCCGAAATCGTTGATCATGCGCAGGCCGACATGGCGGCCAAGGTCGATGAGATGTTCGCGCGTAGGCAGCATTCCGCCCGGGAAAACGTATTTCTGGATGAAGTCCGGATTGGAGCGGTACTCCTCATAGGCTTCGGGCTTGATGGTGATGATCTGCAGGCCGGCCTTGCCGCCGGGCTTCAGGCATTGCTTGAGCTGCGAGAAATAGGTCGCCCAGAACTTTTCGCCGACCGCCTCGAACATTTCGATCGAGACGATGCGGTCATAGGTGCCTCTTTCCTCGCGGTAGTCCTGGAATTTCAGTTCGACGCGGTCGGCAAGGCCGGCCCGGTGGATGCGTTCGCGGGCGAAGGCCAGTTGCTCGCGGCTGATCGTCAACCCGGTCACCTTGCAGCCTATCTCGCTCGCTGCAAATTCCGCAAAGCCGCCCCAGCCGCAGCCGATCTCCAGCACGTGGTCGCCAGCGCGCAGGTTGGTGGCTTCCGCCAGTGCGCGATATTTGGCCGCCTGCGCGGAGCGAAGGTCGTTGGCGCCGGTGGCGTAGAGTGCGGACGAATAGGTCATGCTCGGATCCAGCCATTCGCTGTAGAAGGCGTTGCCGAGGTCGTAGTGAGCTGAGATGTTGCGGCGTGCGCCGGTTTTCGTATTCGCGTTGCGCCAGTGCAGGAACTTTTCGACAAGATGAAGCAGGCCACGCGCCCGGTTCGGGAAGTGCTTGCCGATCTCGGCATTGACGAGGAAGAGCTCGAGAAAAGCGCCGACATCGGGACTGTCCCAGTCGCCGTCGATATAGCTTTCGGCCGCCCCGATCGTGCCGCCTGTCACGGCGCGTTGCGGCAGGTTCCAGTTGTTCAAGGTGAGGATCGCGCTTGGGCCCGCTCTCTTGCCCCTCATCACCAGTTTGCGGCCATCCGGCACCGTGAGCATCAATGTCCCGGCCTGAAGATGCACGAGCGCGCTGAGCACCATGCGTGCCTTCAATGGGAAATCCCGCAGGACCATCGAGAGATTCTCGGCGGAAAGCTCCTGTGCGCCGTTGAACGCGGCGAGACTTGCTTCCAGCTCACGCATACACCACCCCCTCAGCTGTTGCATCCGTAAGGTGAGCCTAGCGGCAATCGCCCGAGACGCCAACCATGGATTTCTACCGGGGGCCTGTATCCGTTACGGTTCTCTCGGCGGGCTTGTGATCTCGCGGAACGCTGCAAGCGCCCGATCCCGCGCAAGGGCGTGGTCGACGATCGGCTTTGGATAGGTTGCGCCAAGCTCGATGCCGGCGCCCGAAAGCACGGCAGCCGGAGCCGCAAAGGGGCGATGGATGTAGCGTGGCTCCAGCCGACCAAGTTCCGGGACGAATCGCTTCACATAGGCTCCATCCGGGTCGAACTTTTCGCCCTGGAGAACAGGATTGAAGATCCGGAAGAACGGCGCCGCATCCGCGCCCGACCCCGCGACCCATTGCCAGCTTGCGGCGTTGTTGGCCGGATCCGCATCCACGAGGGTGTCGCGAAACCATTGCTCGCCTTTCCGCCAGTCGATCAGCAGGTCCTTGATGAGGAACGAGGCGGCGATCATGCGCACGCGATTGTGCATGTAGCCATGCCGCCAGAGCTGTCGCATGCCGGCGTCGACGATCGGGAAACCGGTCAAGCCCTTGGTCCAGCGGGAAAAATCGCCGTCATGGTCCAGCCAGCGGAAACGATCGAACCGGCGATCGAGATTGCGACGCGGGAGTTCGGGATAGTGAAACAACAGATGGTAGGAGAATTCGCGCCAGGCGATCTCCTTGCGAAAGGTGGCAACACCTTCACCGCCATCGGTCTCGATTCCCTGCGTCGCGTGCCAGACCTGCGCCGGCGAGATTTCTCCGAAGGCGAGGTGGGGAGAGAGCAGGGATGTGCCGTCAGCCTCTGGACGGTCCCGGCGCACTTTGTAGTCTGCAAGCTTTTCGTCGATAAATTCGTCGAGGCGAGTGGTCGCGCCTTTTTCCCCCGGCGCCCATATTTCGCTGAACGTCGCTGCCCAGTTCGGTTTCGTTGGCAGAAGCGACCACGCGTCAAGCTGTTCTGAAGGGGGCCAGCTTTCCGGCGTCGCGATCTTTTGCGGCTCGTCGATCGGTGGAGCCGGCTCAACCTTCGCTTCGAGCGCGCGCCAGAAAGGCGTGAACACGCGATAGGGCCCACCGGTCGTCGTCAACAAGCGCATGGGCTCGTGCAGCAATTGCCCGGCAAAGCTCTCGGCCGCGATGCCCTGAGCTGCGAGTGCTTTCTTCAGGGCCGTATCGGTGGCAATGCTACACGGGTCGTAGCGGCGATTCCAATGGACACGCTTCGCTCCCGATAGGCGCGACACTTCGCTGAGGACGTCCAGTGGGTCGCCGGAGCGGAGAATGAGTCGCGAGCCGATCCGGCCCAGTCGAGCCCCTAACGCTTCCAGCGAATGGTGCAGCCACCATTGCTGCGCCGTGCCCAGCGGACCGTTGCCGCTTTCGTTCGGCTCCCGGATATAGAGCGGAATGACGGCAGCCTCATTGGCCGCAGCCGCAAGGGCCCTGTTGTCGCCAAGGCGCAGGTCCTTGCGGAACCAGACGATGATGGGCGCCGCGTTTGTCATAGGTGCCGTCTAGGACTGGGATTGATCACCGGGGGAACTTAGGTGCAAAATGAAAAAGAGCCATTCGCATTTTCTGCAAATGGCTCTTTTTGAAACTGGCTCCCCGGGCCGGATTCGAACCGGCGACCTGTCGATTAACAGTCGAATGCTCTACCGCTGAGCTACCAGGGATCATCCGCGCCGCTGTTTCGCTGTGCGCTTCAGAAGTGAGGCTGCTAATACGCATGCTTTTCCGATTTGCCAAGCGGTTTTTTCAAAAAAAATGACAAGTTCGGTTGCGAGGCTGTGGAGAAGTCCCCAATTGTGGGAAAAGATGCCGGATAGGGAATGATGAATAAAAACAGGAAGCAGCCGCATTTCGGGATTGATCCGCAGACGCGTCAGATCGTGCTCGGGAAGTGGCGCATCACGCTGCCGGAATCGCCACTGCTGCGTATCCTGTTGGGCTCGCTTCTGGTGTTCTTTGGTTTTCTTGGCTTTCTGCCGGTGCTCGGCTTCTGGATGATACCGCTGGGCCTCATCGTGCTTTCGCACGATATCCCATCCGTCCGCCGTCGCCGGCGTCGCCTGGCTGTTTGGTGGGCGCGCTGGCGCGGACGAGCCGATTCTTCGAACGGCTCGTGAACCGGAGCTATTGCGGTCAAAGCACCCGCCCCGAAGCGGCTGAACCCTTTGTTGAGGGAGGCCGCCGAAAACTTTTCGGCAACCCATCAAACGCATAATGCAGTCGCGAATCAGGATGGGGACGCATGGCCAAAGCCACTACGAAACGTCGAAGCCGGAATTCCGGTCGGAGCAGGGGCAAACAAGGCGGTATGGCGCCGTGGTATCTGGCCGCCGCACTCACTGTCGGCGGCGTGGTCGCTTACGATCATCGCGCCGAACTGCAGCATTGGCCGGTGGTATCGGACGTGGTCGCGTTCACGTCCCGACACGAGTCGAGGCCGAAGCCCGTTCGTGTCGCGCAGAAATCGGACGCGCGTCCCGCGCAGCAGGCGGAGAAGCAGAAGCCGAATCCGATGACAAGAGTTGCCCTCGCCGCTCCGGTGCCGTCCGTCGACGTCGGCGCCAAGGCGCCGACACCCGTGGTGCGGCCCAATGAGGAAGTGAAGACGGCATCCGTTCGCACGGATCAGTTTTATTTCTGCGGGATTCGCAACGACAACTGCGTGATCGACGGCGCCACCTTCCTGTACCACGGCGAAACGATCCGCGTGGCAGACGTCGATGCGCCGCGTATTCGCCAGGCAAGCTGCGACAAGGAACGTTCGCGCGGCTTCTATGCCAAGCAGCGCCTGCGCGAATTGTTGAATGCGGGTGACTTCAGGCTGGAAACGGCGAGCGGCCGTCAGGATGCCAAGGCCGGTGAAAAGCTGCGGCTGGTCACCCGCGGCGACCAGTCTATCGGGCGTGTGCTCGTATCCGAGGGACTGGTGCGGCCGTGGACAGGACACGCGACGCCCTGGTGTTGAGGCCACCCCAGATGCGATCGGCGGAGGTTCGCGATCGCTCTGTGGAAAGTATCCGTCTTACAAATCGACGGCGCGTTTTTCGGAAAATGCCTCTTGCGGTTTTTCTGCAATCATTCTAAATCCGCGCCAACGCTCGGTTATCCGAGCTGTGAGGCCTCGTGGCGGAGTGGTGACGCAGAGGACTGCAAATCCTTGTACCCCGGTTCAATTCCGGGCGAGGCCTCCAAAAACTCTCACCTCATTTTAGTGTGGATAGACGTTCTGCCTCGGGGCAGAGCGATTGCATGGTTGCCTCCCCACGCCCGCGCAAGCCACGTCCATTAGCTATCCGTTGGATCTTATCGCTTCGGTGAAATCGGTAGAGGGGGAACGATGACTCCGCTGACATCAGCCGCATCGGTAGCGTCCGTCATCATCAAAACGGAGGCAATGGCATATATGAAGACGAAACTTGTCCTGACGGCCTTGGCCCTCTTCGCTGCGACCACATTCGAGGCGCGGGCGGAGGATCTGGTTTTCAAGCTGAAGAACAACACCAACGCAGTGCTGACGAACTTCTATACGTCGCCTGTGGGTGTCAATGAGTGGGAAGACGATGTTTTCGGCCGGCAGGTGCTGAACCCCGGAGAAGACATGGAGATCACCATCGCCGACGGCCGGGAGGTCTGCAAGTACGACATGCGCTTCGAGTTCGAAGAAGGCTCCGACCTCGATACGACCGAAGACATGCAGGACCTCTGCGAGCTCGGCGAGTACACCATCCACGAATAAGAGGCGCGCCTTCAGGTCGCCATCAATAAACAGAGCCTCGCCACCGCAAGCGGTGGCGAGGCTCGGTCGGATGCCAGATTTACCTCGGAATCAGTGGTAGCGGCGCATCAGCCCGACGAGCTTGCCCTGGATCTTCACCCGATCGGGCCCAAAAATCCGCGTTTCGTAGGCAGGGTTCGCGGCTTCGAGCGCGATCGATGCGCCCTTGCGCCGGAAGCGCTTCAGCGTCGCTTCCTCATCATCCACGAGCGCCACGATGATATCGCCGGGATTGGCCGTATTGCCATTGCGGATGATCACGGTGTCGCCGTCGAAGATGCCGGCTTCGATCATCGAGTCGCCCTTGACTTCGAGAGCGTAGTGTTCGCCGTTGCCGATCATGTCGAGCGGAACGGTAATGTCGTGCGTGTTGTTCTGGATGGCCGAGATCGGCACACCGGCAGCGATGCGGCCCATGACCGGCACGGAAACCGATGTGTTGTCGGCCACGGGCGTGGGCTTCGGCGGTGCGGCAGGAGCGGCCGCTGGCGCCTTGCCGAGGCTGCCCTCGATCACGCTGGGCGAGAAGCCGCGGCGGGGCTGCTGCTGGCTGGATGCGTAAGCCTCCGGAAGCTTGATGACCTCGAGCGCGCGGGCTCGGTTCGGCAGACGGCGAATGAACCCGCGTTCTTCGAGTGCCGTGATCAGACGGTGAATGCCGGACTTCGACGCCAGGTCGAGCGCATCCTTCATTTCATCGAATGATGGTGGGACGCCTGACTCCTTCATGCGTTCGTGAATGAAGAGAAGCAATTCCTGTTGCTTGCGGGTCAGCATGGCACGTCGCTCCCAGAGGCGTGAAACAAATCAAGAACAGACACTATCTGTTCCATATGTGTTCCGCAAGTGCCTAAAATTCCGTGAATTCAGACAATTGGCGCGTCTGTGCGTGTCGATTGGTCACTTTTACGGGAGCAGAGCGGGTTTGGGCGATGATCGTGCCCAAACGGAGGGCGGCGGCGTAGCGCATTGCGCGACGGCACGGCGATTCGAACGAATCGCGAGCGTTTTCGTGCAAAGAGGCTAGGCCGGCTGCGTGGCGGCGCAGGCGTCTTCGAATTCCTTCACCGTCTCGGCGCTGTTGTCTTCTGGAAGTACGGCGTCCGCCGCATCGGTCGCGACCGGCCTGTCGCCATCATAGACGAACGACTGGATGTAGAACGCGATCGCACCCTTCCACACCTTGCGTCCATCGATCTGATGGCACGGCACGGCGCTCTCGAAATCGGTCTGAAGTTCGTCCACCGTGGCGGCGCTGAGCTTGACGTCAGGCATATTGGGCGATGCGACTATCGAAGCGAGAAGCAGGGCGGCAAGCACGGTGATCGTCCACTTTGATGCAAGGGTGGGACTACGGGGCGGTTAACGATGTGAACCGCGCTTTCGTTCCGAAGTCCAGCAAGCTTGGCGATCACTGTCATGTGTTCAACAGCTCTTTGAGTGCAGGCTGTGGCCGTTTTGCGCCAGGGGCACACAGCGGCAAAGCCGCCTCAGCCTGGCGCGCCGTCCTTGCCGCAATCGCTTGGGTTGCGCCAAGTCGCGGCCTCGCTGCCGGCGTGCACAAATCCGTGTTGTGAAGATGTCGCACCGTCTCGACAGGTTGTAAAAAAACGATAACTTTGCGGGAAAAATGGGGTGGTTGCATGCGTAGATTGTCGTTGGCGGTTCTCGGTCTGTTGGTGGCGGCCGGAGCGGCCTCAGCTGAAGAAGGGCGTTCGAATATCTGGAAAGAGGTCAATGCCTGGACGGTGGGCTCCGATCCGTCCTTGGGCGGCTCGTGCTATGCGGCGACGAGCTACGACGGCGGAATGATCCTTCGAATCGGCTTCTATCCGAGAGGATCGGCGAACCTGGCGTTTCTTTCGATCGGCAATGCCGACTGGAAATCGATCGAGCCGCAGCGGGAGTATGACGTCGCCTTGCAGCTCGACCGTGGCCGCCAGTGGCCGGCTGTCGCGTTCGGCGTGGACCTCACAGGCTCGAAGGCTCTGGTCGTCAACTTCTCCAACACCGACTTCTTCACCGAATTCGTGCGCAAGAACACGCTGGCGCTGGCGTTCGAAGGGCGCGTCGTGGCGAGCCTCAGTCTGCGCGATTCGATGAAGGCCGTCAGCGAGATGTTCAAATGCCAGGAGGCGGTGATTGCGTTGATGCCAAACGGCGGGCAGGGGGCGGCCGCCGATCCGTTTGCGGGCGCCGGCGGGAATGCGCCAAACAATGACCCCTTTGCTGGTGGCGGCCAGACCAAGTCGTCGAAAGATCCCTTTGCCATGTGATCTTTGGCGTGAGCGTCGTTCCGCTGCGAGAGGTGAATATTCCTAAGATTTTGCATGGGTTGCGGGTCACCCACCCTCGACAGTCACGCGGCGACCTATCAAAATGCGGGCAAACGGGGGTTTTGCATGCGTAGATTGCTGTTCGGGTTGGTGAGCTGTCTGATGGCCACGGGACCGGCCGTGGCTGAGGAGTCCGAGATCATCAAATGGAAGGAAGTCGGCGGCTGGACCGTTGCTTCCGACACGTCGATGGAAGGCTCGTGTTTCATCACGTCGATATTCGAAGGCGGAATCAGGCTGCGCCTGGGGTTCTATCCCAAGGGCTCCGAATCGCCACTCTACATGAGTTTCGCCAGCGACGATTGGAAGTCGCTCGAGGTCGGCAAGGACTATGACCTGACGTTCCGCTTCGACAAGAGCGATCCCTGGAGTGCGGCGGCGACCGCCGCCGGCGACGAGAGCGGCAAGTTCCTGTTCGTGAACGTCACCGATGCGGAATTCCTGACGGGGTTCGTGCGCAAAAGGACGTTGGCGATCGCCTTTGACGATCGCGTTGTCGCAAACCTCAGTCTGCGCGGCACCGGCCCGGCGGCGGAAGAACTCCTGAAATGCCAGCGAGCCGTGGATGAGATCATCGCCGACGAGGGCCGCAAATCCAAGGAGAAGAAGTCCGATCCGTTCAACGCGCCAAACGAGAAACGCTCAGCGCGTGATCCGTTCAGCCTCTAACCCGCGGCTTGAGTGAAAGGCGGAGGGCCCAGTCGTCGTCTGCCCGAGGCGAACCACACGGCGCTGACGCCTGCCGACAAGCGCTCGTTAAAATGAAGCACCGCCAGGGATGGCGGTCCATCGTCGGACTATATTTCTTGGGAAAATGGCGGACAGGGTGGGATTCGAACCCACGGTACGGTTTCCCGTACGCTGGTTTTCAAGACCAGAGCCTTAAACCACTCGGCCACCTGTCCTTGCCTGAGCTCGCAGTCAACTGCTTACCGGGCACGGCGTTATTGCGCAAAGCCCCGTCGCTTTGCAAGATTTAACATGCGTCGCTGAAAGATTTTCTCGATGGCCGGACTGGAGTGCGCGGGCACGCTTTGCCGGTAATCATCTGTAAACCATAACGCATGAAATCCGGCGCTGATCTGTGGATGAGTTCGCATTTTCGCCTTGTTGCTGTCATGTTTACTCGACTGTTCCGTTTCGGGACGCCGAGATTTCCGCTGGGGGCACGAGCGGAAGGTTTCGAGTACGGCTTATTCGATCGATGTTGTGGGACAGATGACATCCAGTAAAAATGCGGCATATCTGGTCAAGGGACTGCGCCTTGCGGCAATTCCTGCGCTGTGCGTAACGCTCGCGGCCTGCGGATCCACGTCGAGCATCAAAAAGAAGCCGCGGAGCAAGGAATACTTCGCCGAATCCGTTTACGGCGTGAAGGCGAGCCCGCGCGTTGCCACCGGTAACAACATCCCCAAGGGCGGCGGACGCTATCAGGTCGGCAAGGCCTATCAGGTCAAGGGCAAGTGGTATCAGCCGAAGGAAGACTTCGGCTACAACAAGACCGGTACGGCTTCCTGGTACGGCTCGGCCTTTCATGGTCGCCTGACCGCCAACGGTGAGGTCTATGACAAGGCCCATCTGTCGGCCGCCCATCCGACGTTCCCGCTGCCGAGCTACGCGCGCGTCACCAACATGGAAAACGGTACGTCGGTCATCGTGCGCGTCAACGATCGCGGCCCCTATGAATTCGGCCGGATCATCGACGTTTCCTCGAAGACGGCCGACATGCTCGATATCAAGCGCAAGGGCAGCGCGCAGGTGCGCGTGCAATATGTCGGCCGCGCGCCGCTTGAAGGCAACGACATGCCCTATCTGATGGCGTCCTACGTCCAGAAGGGCGAACGTGGCCCGAGCGTGATGCCGGAAGGCCAGATCGCGACCGGCGTAATGGTCGCCTCCAACGAGCCGTTCCGCAATCAGACCCTTGGCACGATCACCGTCCCCGCAAAGGCCTCGCTCGATGTTGGCGAACCGGTGACGGCGCTCGCAGCCCCCGTGCCGCAGTCCGCCCAGCCGCAATCGCTGAACGAGTTCGTGATGCTGCCGGAAATCGGCCCGATCCCGCGTGAGCGGCCCGAGTTCATCCCGATGCCCGACGGCAACATGGCCTATGCTGCAGCTTACGTCGAAGTCCGCGTCAGCGACGCCGAATCGCCGTTTGAAGCGATTATGGTCGACCGGAAGCAGCTTACCCCAAGTGATTGTCGATTACGCCAAACGCCAGAAAGCAAGCGGTTCTGTCCGATAACCGCAGGCGGCGTTGTGCCAAAATGACCTCGCTGCTATGCCCAAGGGGAAACCGGAGTTTCCCATGCGCATGAAGATGTTCTCGGCAGTGTTTTTCGGCGTTGCGCTGTTTACAGGCGCCGTATTCGCGCAGACACCGGCGCCCACTTTCGACACCAAGGCAAAGCAGATCCTGCTTGTCGATGCCGAAACCGGCACCGTGCTTTTTTCCCGCGCCGAAAACCAACCGATACCGCCTGCATCGCTCGCCAAATTGATGACGATGGAGGTCGTGGCCGAAGCACTCGGCAAGGGCGCGCTTTCCGCCGAAACCACCTTCGACGTCTCCGAGCACGCCTGGCGCACCGGCGGTGCGCCCGCCGGCACTTCGACGATGTTTGCCGCATTGAAATCCCGCATCCGCGTCGCCGATCTCCTGCAGGGCGTCGCGGTCCAGCTTGCCAACGATGCCTGCATCATCCTTGCCGAAGGCATGACCGGTAGTGAGGGCGCCTTTGCCGAGCGCATGACGGCGCGCGCTCGCGAGCTTGGCATGCCGGTTGCGACGTTCCGCAATGCCACGGGGCTTCCGGATCCCGGCAACCAGATCACCATGAGCGAACTGGTAACGCTCATTCGGCACCTCCATGAGGCACATCCGGATCTCTACCGGCTCTATTCGCAGCCGGAGTTCGAATGGAACAAGATCCTGCAACGCAACAAGAACCCGCTGATCTCGGCCAACATAGGCGTGGACGGCCTGGCGACCGGTTTTGCCGAAGGCTTCGGTTTCTCCCTGGCCGCTTCGCTGCAGCGCGGCGACCGCCGGGTCTATCTCGCCATGGGCGGTCTCGAAACCGAGAAGGAGCGCATCGAGGAGAGCCGCAAGGTACTCGACTGGGCAATGACCGCCTTCGAGAAGAAACGGATTTTTGCCGACGGGGAGGCGATTGGCGAAGCGGCCGTCTATGGCGGCGATGCCGCCGATGTGGCCTTGGTCGCCGGCGGCCCGGTCGACGTGCTGTTGCCGGTCGACAATCCGGAACGGCTGACCGCACGCATCGTCTACAAGTGGCCGTTGCGGGCGCCGGTGACGGCGGGGACGGAAGTCGGTGTTGTCAAATTGTGGAACGGCGAGAAGCTGCTGCGCGAGGTACCGGTCAAGACTGCCAGCGCCGTCGGGCAGGGCACGCTGACCAGTCGCGCTCTTGATGCGCTGCAGGAACTGCTGTTCTTCTGGATTTAGCCGCAGCTGGTTGCGGCGAGGGCGGTTCCCGCCAATTCATCGCCACCTGACGGTTTCACACCGCGGACCAATCGGCTAAACAGGGCCGGAGCGGAATGAGGAAAAGTGCGCGCGGTTTTCCGCCCGCAGTCCGCTCTAGCTAAGAACAGGTCACGATGCTTTCAGGTCGAATCGACCTGAAAGCATCGTGACCTGGGTCGCATGCCGATATGGGAACGCATGGTGTCGCTGAAAAAAGGTCTGTTCGTAACATTCGAAGGCGGGGAGGGCGCCGGCAAGTCGACGCAGCTCCGTCTTCTCGCCGAATCCCTGCGTGCGCGCGGCTACGAGGTGTTGACGACACGCGAGCCTGGCGGTTCGGCCGGCGCCGAAGCGGTGCGCCACGTGCTGCTTTCGGGAGCCGCGGAGGCCTTCGGGGTCAGGATGGAGGCGATCCTCTTTGCAGCGGCCCGCAGCGATCATGTCGAAGAGGTCATCCGGCCGGCGCTCGACAAGGGTACGATCGTGCTGTGCGACCGTTTCATGGATTCCTCGCGCGTTTATCAGGGCATCACCGGCAACCTGGAGCAAAGCTTCGTCGAAAGTCTGGAGCGTGTGGCGATCAACGGCGTCGTGCCGGATCGGACCGTGATTTTCGATCTGCCGGCCAGCATCGGCCTCGAGCGGGCGCAACGCCGTGCCGGGGACGACAATCCTGATCGTTTCGAGAAGGAGCAGCTGGAGACGCATGAGAAACGGCGGGACGCCTTTCTCGATATCGCCAGGCGCGATTCCGAGCGATGCCGGATCGTCGACGCGACGCAGCCTGTCGAGGCCATCTCCGCAGAAGTACTTTCCCTCGTCGAGGCCCTCCTGCCGCACGGCGACGGCACCGGCGCGTCGGCCGAGGAAGTCGTGTCATGAGCGCGGAAAGAGGCGGCGTCCTGGATGGCGCCATCGCGCCCGCCGAGAACAATCGACTGTTCGGCCACGAACAGGCGGAAAACTTCCTGGCGCAGAGCTATCGCTCCGGCAAGGGACACCACGCGATACTGATCGAAGGGCCGGAGGGGATTGGTAAGGCGACGCTTGCCTTTCGCTTTGCGCATCACATCCTGAAACATCCGGAACCTGCGGAAGCGCCTGAAGCGATTTCCGATCCCGATCCGGCTTCGGCCATCGGGCGGCAGCTCGCCTCGGGCGCCTCGCACAATCTCTTGCACCTGAGCCGCCCGATCGATGAGAAGACCGGCAGGGCGAAGGGCGCGATCACCGTCGACGAGGTCAGGCGCGCCGGCAAATTCTTCAGCCAGACATCCGGCACCGGCAACTGGCGCATCGTCATCATCGACCCGGCCGACGATCTCAATCGTAATGCGGCCAACGCCATCCTGAAGATCCTCGAGGAGCCGCCGCGCCGCTCGCTCTTCCTGGTGCTGACGCATGCGCCCGGAAAACTGTTGCCGACGATCCGCTCGCGCTGCCTGCCGCTGCGGCTGAAGCCGCTCGACGTCGCGCCGCTCAGTCAGGCTCTGGCGCATCTCGGTTTCGATCTCGAGGGCGAGAACGCCGAGCGCATCGTCGCGGCCTCCAATGGCAGCGTCGCCGAAGCGCTGAAGCTCATCAATTATGGTGGGCTGGAGATCGCCGCGACATTCGAGGGGATCCTCGCGGGGCAGGGCCCAGCAGTCCGGAAGGACATGCACAAGCTGGCCGACGTGCTCTCGGGCAAGGACAGCGAAACGATCTTCGAATTCTTCCAGGCTCTCGCAAGTGACCGCATCATGCGCGACGCGCGGGAGGCCGCGATTGCGGGAGACATCGTGCGCGCCGAGCGCTTCGCGCGGCTTTCGGCCTCCGTGACCGAGCGGCTGACCGTCAGCGATGCTTATAATCTCGACCGCAAGCAGACCATCCTGTCGCTGCTCGACGATATAAAGGCGGCGCTATAGCGCCGCCTGGAAGCGCCACTTGTGCTCGATTGCCGCCTGCAGATCGAGCTTGTGGTGGTGCGCGAAAAGCAGCACATGCCCGAGCAGGTCGGCGGTCTCGTCGGCCATCAGGGACCTGAGTTCGTCCGTTGATATTCCGTGGCGCCGGCCGCGACCGCTGAGCTTGTTCCAGATCTGGGTTAGCTCGCCCAATTCCTCCTGCATCTTCAGGATGAACCAGTCGGGGTCGCGCTCGATGCCGTGCGCGCCGGCATAGCCGGCGGAGGCGGTTTCAAATTGGCTGCCAAGTCGATCCAGCATGATTCACCCTCTTCCGTTTGTTTCTGTTTTGTTCTAGGTCGCGCATGCTGATTGCGCAAGGCTGGCAGCCCCGGCGGCCGCTTTCGCCTGCGGGGCTTTTCATGGATCGCATGTTTCTTCCTTGCGGCGTATGCGCTAAGAGCGTGCGTAGCTTAATCCGAGATAGATCGAATCCGCCTATGAGAGACACGTCCCCTTTCTACATCACCACCGCGATTTCCTACCCGAACGGCCGGCCGCATATCGGCCACGCCTATGAGTTGATCGCGACGGATGCCATGGCGCGCTACCAGCGCCTTGATGGACGTGACGTGTTCTTCCTGACCGGCACCGATGAGCACGGCCAGAAGATGCAGCAGACGGCGCGCAAGGAAGGCGTGACGCCGCAGGAACTGGCCGACCGCAACTCCGCGGAATTCCAGAAGATGGCCGTGCTATTGAATGCGTCCAACGACGACTTCATCCGCACGACCGAGAAGCGCCATCACGATGCGTCGCAGGACATCTGGATTCGCATGGGCGAGGCGGGCGACCTCTACAAGGATTCCTACGCCGGCTGGTACTCTGTGCGGGACGAAGCCTACTACCAGGAGAACGAGACCGAACTGCGCGACGATGGCGTCCGCTACGGCCCGCAGGGAACGCCCGTCGAATGGGTCGAGGAGCAGAGCTACTTCTTCCGCCTCTCCGCCTATCAGGACAAGCTCCTGAAGCACTATGAGGAAAACCCTGACTTCATCGGTCCCGCCGAGCGCCGCAACGAAGTGATTTCCTTCGTGAAATCGGGTCTCAAGGATCTCTCGGTTTCGCGGACGACCTTCGACTGGGGCATCAAGGTCCCGAACGACCCGGCGCACGTGATGTACGTCTGGGTCGATGCGCTCACCAACTACATCACCGCGACCGGCTATCTCGACGATCCCAAGGGTCCGCGCGCCAAGTTCTGGCCAGCCAACATCCATGTGATCGGCAAGGACATCATCCGCTTCCACGCAGTCTATTGGCCGGCTTTCCTGATGTCGGCCGGGCTGCCGCTGCCCAAGCGCGTCTTTGCACATGGCTTCCTGCTCAACAAGGGCGAGAAGATGTCGAAGTCGCTCGGCAACGTTGTCGACCCGTTCAACCTCGTCGAGCATTTCGGCCTCGACCAGATCCGCTACTTCTTCCTGCGTGAAGTCTCCTTCGGTCAGGACGGCAGCTACAGCGAGGAGGGGATCGCGACCCGCATCAACTCCGATCTCGCCAACGGCATCGGCAACCTGGCGAGCCGCTCGCTGTCGATGATCGTCAAGAATTGCGACGGCCAGGTCCCGGTCTGCGGTACCCTGACCGACGAGGACAAGGCGATGCTGGCGGCCGCAGATGCGCTGCACGAGATCACGCGCGACGAGATGGGCAAGCAGATGATCCACCGGGCGCTGGCCGCGATCATCGCCGTCGTCTCCGAGACGGACCGCTACTTCGCCGGCCAGGAGCCCTGGGCCCTGAAGAAGACCGATCCGGCCCGCATGGGAACCGTGCTCTATGTAACGGCGGAAGTGGTGCGCCAGATCGCCATCCTCTTGCAGCCCTTCATGCCGGACTCGTCGGCAAAGCTGCTCGACCTGGTGGCGGCGCCCGCCGACAAGCGCGATTTCGCAGCCCTCGGCGAGGCGGGACGTCTCGTGTCGGGCACGCCGCTTGAAGCGCCGAAGCCGGTGTTCCCGCGCTACATTGCACCGGAAGCGCAATAAGGCACTTTGAGCATGCTGATCGATACCCATTGCCATCTGGATTTTCCCGATTTCGAAGCGGAGCGTGACGCCATCGTCGCGCGGGCGCATGAGGCGGGTGTCGAGCAGATGATCACGATCTCGACCCGCGTGAAGCGGTTCGAGACGATCCTTGCGATCGCTGAGGCCTATCCGAATGTCTTCTGTTCCGTCGGCACGCATCCGCACAATGCGGATGAGGAACTGGACATCACGACTGAAGATCTTGTCCGGCTGTCGGTGCATCCGAAGGTGGTCGCGATTGGCGAGGCGGGTCTCGACTATTTCTATGACAACGCTCCGCGTGACGCCCAGGTCGAAGGCCTGCGCCGGCACATTGCCGCAGCGCGCGAAACCGGTTTGCCGCTCGTCATTCATAGCCGCTCGGCCGACGAAGACATGGCGGCGATCCTGACCGAGGAAACAGGGAAGGGGGCCTTCCCTTTCCTTCTGCACTGCTTCTCGTCCGGCCCTGACCTCGCGCGTATCGGCGTCGAGCTCGGCGGCTACGTCTCCTTCTCGGGCATCCTGACCTTTCCGAAATCCGAAGAGTTGCGCGAGATCGCCAAGACCGTGCCGCACGACCGGATGATCGTCGAGACCGACGCGCCTTATCTCGCGCCGAAGCCGTTCCGCGGCAAGCGCAACGAGCCGGCCTATGTCGCCCATACGGCTGCCGTGCTCGCCGAAACGATCGGTGTGAGCAACGAGGAGATCGCTAGGATCACCACGGAAAACGCCTTCCGCATCTTCTCCAAGATGCCGAGGGTCTGACGTGGCGTTCCGGCGCGCCTTCACCATTCTCGGCTGCGGCTCGTCGCCGGGCGTGCCGCGCATCACCGGTGACTGGGGCGCCTGCAATCCGGACAATCCGAAGAACCGGCGCATGCGCGCCGCTTTGCTGGTCGAGCAGACCGCGCCCGATGGTGGCAAGACGACCGTCGTCATCGACACTGGTCCGGATTTTCGCGCGCAGATGGTTGCAGCAGGGGTGCACCACATCGATGCGGTGCTCTACACCCATTCCCATGCCGATCATCTGCATGGCATCGACGATCTGCGCGGTTATGTCATTGAAAACCGGAGGCGGGTGCCGATCTGGGCCGATGCCTATACGATGGGGCGAATCCGCGAGGGATTCGGCTATTGCCTGGAATCACCGCCCGGCAGCGGTTACCCACCGATCGTAGAGCCGCGGATCATTCCCGACGATCTATCGCCTGTGGTGATCAACGGTGCCGGCGGGCCGATCCCGTTCCGGCCGCTGATGCAGTTTCACGGCAACATCCATTCGCTCGGGTTCCGAGTCGGCGACTTTGCCTATTGCAGCGATGTCAGCGACTTTCCCGCCGAAACCGTCGCCAAGCTCGACGGTCTCGATCTGCTGGTTCTCGACACCCTGCAGTATAAGTTCCACCCGAGCCATCTGTCGCTAGTGCAGTCGCTCGGCTGGATCGCCAGACTGCAGCCGAAGCGGGCGGTACTGACGCACATGCATGTGCCGCTGGATTACGACACGGTTCAGGGCGAAACGCCCGATCATATCGAGCCGGCCTACGACATGATGCGGCTCGAATTCGACGTCGGCGATCCGACGTCTGGTGACGCGTAAATCAGATTAGCATTCTTATCTAATATACGGATTCACTTGGAGAAATAGGGCGCCAGATTGGTGCGGATACGCTCCAGAACCGATGCGCCTGAAAGGTCCGGGACAAAGCGCTGACCGGTGATCGTCTCGAAAGCCTCGATATAGACCGCAGATGTCTGCTCGATGAGATCGACTGGAATTTCTGGGATCGGATCCTTGTAAGGGTCGCAGCGCGCGGTGACCCAGGCGCGCACGAAATCCTTGTCGAAGCTTTTCGGGCGCTCGCCGCGTTCGAAGCTCTGCTGGTAGCTGTCGGCGATCCAATAGCGGCTGCTATCGGGCGTATGGATCTCGTCGGCAAGAATGATCGTGCCGTTTTCGTCGGTACCGAACTCGTATTTGGTGTCAACGAGGATCAGGCCACGTTCGGCGGCGCGCTGCTGGCCACGGGCAAACAGAGCCAGCGCATATTGCCAGACCGTATCCAGCTGCTCTTTCGTCAGCAGTCCTTGCTCGAGGATCGCTTCGGCCGAGAGCGGCTCGTCGTGACCGCCGTCGAAAGCCTTGCTGGTGGGCGTGATGATCGGCTGCGGCAGCTTCTCGTTGTCGCGCATGCCGTCCGGCAAGGTGATGCCGTACATCTCACGTTCGCCATTGCGGTACTTGGTCAGGATCGAGGTGCTGGTGGTGCCGGCAAGATAACCGCGCACGACGACCTCAACCGGCAGAATGTCGAGCCGCTTGCCGATGACGACATTGGGGTCCGGATAGCTGACCACATGGTTAGGGCAAATGTCGGCGGTTTCCTCGAACCAGTAGCGCGCGGTCTGCGTCAGCACGTGACCTTTGTTCGGGATCGAGGTCAGGATGACGTCGAAGGCGCTCAGCCGATCCGTGGCGATGATGATACGGTTGCCATCGGGCAGATCGTAGTTTTCGCGAACCTTGCCTTTGTAGCGGTTTGGCAGTTCTGGAATGAAAGCATCTGAAAGAACGCGCAATTCGCTCATCACATCTGGCCTTGAAAGTGGTGCTTCGGTGCTGGAACGCTAAGCAGGCCGGAAAGGCCGGGTCAAGCGCGGCAAGGCAAGGATCAGCCGCAATCCATGTTTTCCGGCATATCCGGTAGTTCCATAATCTATCTTATGCGATCCTTGTGTGTAGCCGCAAAGTTAAAGTGTCCTGATCCTGCAAAGTTGGAATGTCACTCTCCCCGGGTTTTGCTGACCTGGGAGATTTCAGCTTGCGGCGCCCCATAGCAGGCTTGCGCCCGTGCCAAGCAAAAGCGCGTCCATAACGTGCCTGAACGTTTCAGGTGTGAGGCGAAGAAGAAACGGCTTGGCCAGCAGCGAACCAACCATCAACGATCCGCCGACCGTCAATCCCTTTGCCAGCGTGGCAAACGGCAGCGCGCCGAAACTCTGGAATGTGAGCGTCTTGGTGATGTAGATCGTCAGCGAGGCTGCGGCTTCGGTGCCAATGAAGCTCCCCTTCGTCAATCCATACCCCAGGAACACCGGAACGGATATGGGGCCGGTAGAAACAACGATACCCGTCAGGAAGCCGATGATGGCTCCGGCAAAGGCCAGGTGCCGCAAGCTCAGTTGCCGCAAATATGCGGCACACCGTCGACGCATCGGGATCATGGCCAGGAAGAAAATTCCAATGGTTGCATCCACCACGTGTGGAGGCAGAACAAGCATGGTCCGCGCGCCCAATGCCGCCGCCGGTATCCCGGTTGCTGCATAGGCCGCAACCGCGCGCCAATCGACGGAGCGCGACCATACAAGAATGCGCGAGACATTTGCCATCACCGCCGCCACCGCCATGATCGGGATCGCTTCCTTCGGGCCATAGACGTACGTCAAGATTGGCAAAAGCATGATCGAGGACCCCGTCCCGATGATGCCACTAATGACCCCGGCAACAAGACCAACGATGAGGACAAGAAGCAATTCAGGCTCCATCAGTTTCCGACCCATCGCGGATAGAAAAGCGCGAACGCCACCCTCGCCGGTGGTTTGCAGAATGCCCGGCGGCGGGCTGCTCTGCGTTGCTGTCATTCCAGTTTCTTGGTGAGGCGCTCAGCAGACCCGAACTCAGTCGCCACCTTTCCCGCATGCTGAAAGCCGAGAGCGATGAAGCTTGCGCCACTTCCAACGCCATTTTGGTGATCGGGCAGCCCTGCCCGATCGGCCAATGCTGCAAATCACCAACTTATGATATACAAAGTATATTATTCGAAATGCTTTTTAATCAATTGATTTTCATGGTAAATACCGAACGGAATTTGGATTGAATGGCCCATGCCTGGCCGGCACGACCATTTCCAAAGCGCTCGGCTATCCTATGCTCATCTTAGCTGGCTTGGATGGAGAGATCGGCGATGTTCAGGACCTTTGCCATTGCCCTCGGACTGACGACCCAACTTTTCACTGCAAGTGCGGTCCGCGCCGATGAACCTGTCGATACCGCGCGCGCGATCATTCAGGAGCAGATCGCAGCCTTTCTGCATGATGATGCAGAAACCGCCTATTTCTTCGCCTCACCGGCGGTCCGCGGCAAGTTTCCCGACAAGACCACATTCTTCGACATGGTCAAACGCGGCTACCAGCCCGTCTACCGGCCCGGCAACTTCGCCTTTGGCCGGTCGAAGGTCGTCGGCGATCAGGTCCTGCAGGAGGTGTTGATCTCGGCCCCTGATGGCAAGGACTGGACGGCAATCTACCAACTGGTGAAGCAACCGGACGGGAGCTACAAGATCAACGGCGTCATGATGCTGCAGGCAGCACCGGGGCCGGCGATCTAGGCCCTGCACAAAGCGCCAAGCGTCCTCCAACCGTCAGACCGGCGGAAGGTCCCCTCGCCGCCAGGTTTCCTGGGTTTCCGCCATGAAGTCGGCGAAGCGACCTTCGTCGATCGCCAGACGGATGCCGGCCATGAGCTCCTGGTAATAGGCCAGGTTATTCCAGCTCAAGAGCATGCCGCCGAGCGACTCGTTCGAACGGATCAAGTGATGCAGATAGGCGCGCGAATAGTCGCGCGCCGCCGGGCACGAGGATTCTTCGTCGAGCGGGCGCATGTCTTCGGCGTGCCGCGCATTGCGCAGGTTGATGCGGCCATGACGCGTGAACGCGAGGCCATGGCGCCCCGAGCGGGTCGGCATCACGCAGTCGAACATGTCGATGCCCTCGGCCACCGACCGCAGGATATCATCGGGCGTGCCGACCCCCATGAGGTAACGCGGCTTGTCCACCGGCATGATCGGGCAGGTAATGTCGAGCATGCGCAGCATCACTTCCTGCGGCTCGCCGACGGCCAGACCGCCGACAGCGTAGCCCTTGAGATCGAGCCCCTTCAGCGCCTCGGCCGAGCGTTCGCGCAGCTTTGGAATGTCGCCGCCCTGCACGATACCGAACATCGCCTTGCCTGGCTGGTCGCCGAAGGCCACCTTGCAACGCTCTGCCCAGCGCAGCGACATTTCCATCGCGCGCTCGATTTCCTTGGGCTCGGCCGGCAGCGCCACGCATTCGTCGAGCTGCATCTGGATATCGCTGTCGAGCAGGCCCTGGATCTCGATCGAGCGTTCCGGCGACATGTGGAAGAGCGCGCCGTCGACATGGCTCTTGAAAGTGACGCCCTGCTCGTCGAGCTTGCGAAGGCCCGCAAGCGACATGACCTGGAAGCCGCCGCTGTCTGTGAGGATCGGTCCCTGCCAACGGATCAGGCCGTGCAGACCGCCGAGCCGTGCGACGCGCTCGGCGCCGGGGCGTAGCATCAGGTGGTAGGTATTGCCGAGAATGATGTCGGCGCCGAGATCCTTCACTTGGTCGAGATACATCGCCTTGACCGTGCCGACCGTGCCAACCGGCATGAAGGCCGGCGTGCGGATCGTGCCGCGCGGCATGGACACTTCGCCGCGACGGGCCTTGCCGTCGGTCTTGTGAAGCTTGAACTGGAAGGTCTCGGTCATCTAGTCTTTCCGGAAAAGCAGGCTGGCGTCGCCATAGGAATAGAAGCGGTAGCCGGTTTCGATCGCATGTGCGTAAGCCGCGCGCATAGTTTCCAGGCCTGAGAAGGCCGAAACCAGCATGAACAGCGTCGATTTCGGCAGATGGAAATTGGTCATCAGCATGTCGACGGCGCGAAAGCGGTAGCCGGGCGTGATGAAGATGCCGGTCGGCCCGGACCACGGCTTGACGATACCCTCTGCCGAGGTCGCGCTTTCGATCAGCCGGAGCGAAGTCGTGCCGACGCAGACGATGCGGCCACCCCTCGCCTTCACGGCGTTCAGCCGCTCGGCGGTGCGGGCGTCGACGTGGCCGATCTCCTGGTGCATCACATGGTCGTCGGTGTCGTCGGCCTTGACCGGCAGGAACGTGCCCGCCCCGACATGCAGCGTCACAAAATGCCGTTCGATGCCGGCCTCGTCGAGCTTGGTGAAGAGACGGTCGGTGAAGTGCAGTCCGGCGGTGGGCGCGGCTACGGCGCCCTCCTCCCGGGCATACATCGTCTGGTAATCGGCGCGATCCTGGGCGTCCTCGGCGCGCTTGGAGGCGATGTAGGGCGGCAGGGGAATGTGGCCGACCGCCATGATCGCCTCGTCGAGCGACGGGCCCGAGAGGTCGAAGCGCAGCGTCACCTCGCCGGCATCGCCCTTTTCCTCGACCGTCGCGTCGAGTGTGCCCAGCAGGCAACTCGAACCGCCATGGCCGAAGGCGATGCGGTCGCCGACCTTGAGGCGCCGCGCCGGGCGGGCAAAAGCCTTCCAGCAATCGGGTGCCGTGCGCATGTGCAGCGTCAGCGAAACCGGTGTGGTGATCTCCTCGCCGCGGCGGCGGATGCCTTCCAGTTGCGCCGGAATCACCTTGGTGTCGTTGAAGACCAGTGCGTCGCCTTCCCTGAGGAACGACGGCAGATCGAGCACACCTTTGTCGGACAGAACTTCCGCGCCATCAGGGCGAACGACAAGCATGCGGGCGCTGTCGCGCGGGCTTGCGGGCCGAAGCGCAATCGAGGTTTCCGGAAGGTCGAAGTCGAACAGGTCTACGCGCATTGTTATCTTCAGACAAAAGCAAACCCGCCCCGGCGCAGTTGGCGACCGGGGCGGGTCCGTGCATTAGCGCAAATCAGGCGTCTGCGGCAACCCGCATCGTGACGATCGAGTCGGGATCGCGCACGGGTTCGCCGCGCTTGATCTTGTCGACATTGTCCATGCCTTCGATGACCTGGCCCCAAACGGAGTACTGCTTGTTGAGCCAGGGGGCATCGGTGAAGCAGATGAAGAACTGCGAGTTTGCCGAGTTCGGCATCTGGCTGCGGGCCATCGAGCAGGTGCCGCGAACGTGGCTGACGTTCGAGAATTCGGCCTTCAGATCCGGCTTGGAGGAGCCGCCCATGCCGGCACGCGCCGGGTTGAAGTGCTCGCCGCCGGTCTTGCCGTACTGAACGTCGCCGGTCTGCGCCATGAAGTCCTCGATCACGCGGTGGAATACCACGCCGTCATAGGCACCTTCGCGAGCCAGTTCCTTGATGCGGGCGACATGACCCGGAGCGACGTCAGGCAGAAGCTCGATGACGATCTTGCCCTTGGTGGTCTCCATGATGATCGTGTTTTCCGGATCCTTGATCTCGGCCATGGGTTTTCTCCTTCTGTTGACTTTACTTGCCGACCTTGACGCTGATCATGCGGTCGGGATCGGTGACGGAGCCGTTGTTGGCATCGTCGCCGAGCTTGATCTTGTCGACGTTCTCCATACCCGAAACGACCTTGCCGACGACCGTGTACTGGCCGTTCAGGAAGTCGCCCGGTGCGAACATGATGAAGAACTGCGAGTTGGCGCTGTTCGGATCCTGCGAGCGGGCCATGCCGACCGTGCCGCGTTCGAACGGAACGTCGGAGAACTCGGCCGGCAGATCCGGCTTCGACGAGCCGCCGGTGCCGGCAGCCTGTGGCTGGTAGCCGTTTTCCATATCGCCATACTGCACGTCGCCGGTCTGGGCCATGAAGCCCTTGATCACGCGGTGGAAGGCAACGTTGTCATACTCGCCGGCGGCGGCAAGCGCCTTGATCTGCTCGACATGCTTCGGGGCAATGTCCGGACGCAGTTCAACGACGACCGGCCCATCCTTGAGCGTGATCGTGATGAAGTTGTCGGCCGATTGCGCGATCGCCGTTCCCGTCCAGGAGGCAAGCGCAAGGGCGCCGGCAAAAGCGAGGTGGAGGATTTTCATGGTTTCTCCCTGCGTGGTGTAAAGAGGGCCGCGCCTCAAGCGCGGCGTTTGGCCTGCAGTGCTTGGTAAACTGCCGCGGGCACGAAGGCGCTGACGTCACCGCCCATGGCCGCGATCTGGCGGACCAATGTGGCCGTAATGGGCCGCGACGCCGTGCCTGCGGGCAAGAATAGCGTCTGGATGTCGGGGGCCATCTGCCGGTTCATGCCGGCCATCTGCATTTCGTAGTCGAGGTCCGTGCCGTCGCGAAGCCCGCGCACAAGCAGTTTCGCGCCGCGCGCGCGTGCCGCGTCGACGACCAGATTGTCGAAGGCGACGACGTCGATATCGCCGGCCCGGTCGGGCAGGAATTCCTGAAGCGAGCGACGGATGAGTTCGGCGCGTTCATCAAAGGTAAAAAGCGGCGCCTTCCCCGGGTGGATGCCGATTGCGACGATGACCTTCGCCGCCACGTTCAGCGCCTGCACGAGTACGTCGAGGTGGCCGTTCGTCATCGGATCGAAGGAGCCGGGATAAAATGCCGTGGTCATCGCACCTGTTTCCGTTTGGTGAAGCCTTTTGTCACGGACGGCGACGGATCGCAAGAGTTGTGCCGATGGCTAGAGCTGTTCCCTGGGAAACAGCGGGACAGAAAGAATGAATGCTAAATGAATGCCATGTTCAACGGTGCTTCACACGCAGAACGCTAGTGTAGCGCAGTAAACAACGGAACTTTTCGAACGTACTGCCGTTTAGGATGCGAAAGGATTACGGCTATGGGACTTGCTCTGTTTTCGATGGCGATGTTTTTCGCGATGCTGTTTGCGACGATACATGGACTTCGCAATGAGTCCCGTGCCCGGCGCGAGCAATTCGTGACCCAGAAGATCTTCCGTTGATGGAGGGCGTCATGGCCACCCTGTTCATGATCGCGGCAGCGGTCATCAGTTTCGTTTTTTTGATCGATTTTGCCCGAACGATACGCGACCTCCAGCGCGATCGCCAGGGTTCGGAGCGGCTTGACGGTTTCAACGTCTAGCGGTTTCGAGGCTTCGTAATCGAAGCTTGGTAGTAGGCGACGCCGTTCCCTTCCCCTGAGGCGGTCGCCATTGTAAGCCGGACGGCATCCCCTGCCCGTCCGGCTTTTTCTTTGCCCGCAGCCTGGAGCCTATCGCTAAATCGCGGTGTGCCTCGGGGGCGTGGTCGAAATCGCGCCGATCATCCGGAAGAAGCGCCAGTTCAAAAGCACGGCGGCTGCCGCGAGCCCGAGGACGAAGCCGAACCAGACGCCCATGCCGCCGAAGTTGAACGGAAAGGCGAAGGCCCAGGCGCAGACGAAGCCGATCGGCCAATAGGAGATCAACGCCAGCAGCATCGGCACCTTGGTGTCCTTCAACCCGCGCAGCATGCCGGCGGCGATCGCCTGCATGCCGTCGACGAGCTGGAAGGCGCCGGCAATGACGATGAGCGGCGCGGCGAAGGCCAGTACTGCCGCGGCATCCGGGCGGTTGGTGTCGAGATAAAGGGCGGCGAGATGGCTCGGGAACAGGGCAAAGATCGCGCTCCCGACGACGGCAAAGCCCGCACCGAGCACGAGTGATGCAACCGCCGCGCGCCGGACGCCCAGCATGTCGTTTCGGCCGTAGGCAAGGCCGACACGCACCGTGGCGGCTTGCGCGAGCCCGAGCGGGATCATGAAGGCGAGTGAGGCGAACTGCAGGGCGATGCCGTGCGCGGCAAGTTCAATCGTGCCGATCGTGCCCATCAGCAGCGAAGCGACGGTGAAGAGGCTCACTTCGGCAAGGATCGTCAGCGAGATCGGAATGCCGAGAGACACGACCTCCCAGAACGCCGTCCAGTCAGGCCGCCAGAATCGGACGAACAGTTCGTACTGGTTGAGCTCAGGCTTGCTCTTGATGTAGCCGATCGTCAGCGCCGCGCCGAGCAACGCAACGCCGAGCGCCGCTACCGCTGCACCGAAGATGCCGAGCTGCGGGAAGCCGAAATGGCCGAAGATCAGCACGTAACAAAGAGCGGCATTGAGTACGAGAGTCGCCAGCGTCACGTAGAGAATGATTCCTGCCCGCTCGAGGCCGCTCAAGAAGGCTCTGAGCACCATGAAAATCAGGCCGGGAAAGATCGCCCACTGGGCGATGCGGATGTATTCCCCTGCAAGGGCTGCGACCTCGGGTTGCTGACCGGCGAAAAGCAGGATCGGTTCGGCCATCCAGAGCACCGGCGCCGTCAGCACCCCGTAGAGCAGCACGACCCACATGCCCATGCGCACGGAGCGGCGCACCGAAACCTTGTCGCCTCGACCAACGGCTTGGGCTGCCATCGGAACCACCGCGTTGGCAAAGCCGTTCCCGAAAACATAGACGGTGAAATACATCTGCGTCGCAAGAATGATCGCCGCGAGTTCGGTGGCGCCGAGCTTGCCCACCATCAGGACGTCCGTCGTGTTGATCGCGAGCTGGGCGAGCTGGGCGCCGATAAAGGGCACGCCGAGATAGAAGCTCGCGCGATAATGCATCCGCCAGGAGTTGTCGGTCGTCAACGGCTTCAGGCTCGCATTCGCGGTCAGCATGGCAGATTCCTGGTGGTCGATGCGGCCTCGGCCGCAACTAAAGGTCGGAGGGAGGAAAACCGGAGATAGAATACCCCCGGGCAAAGAGCCAGCCGCAAGGGCGAGGTTGCTCAAACTTTCATCGATAGATCACGAAAATTGATCAATTTCCGTGCATTCTTGGCTGTTCGATCCCTTCAGCCTCTTCCGCTGCTGCAACCGCAGCCGCAACCGGCTCGATAGCCTCCTCCAGCCCTTGCGGTCCTACCGCCCTGCTTCTGGGTATCTTCAACAGGAACACGACGAGCGCGCCGACGAGGAAGCAACTCGCGAGCGCATAGGGCGCACCGGCGAAGGCGACGGGAGCGCTAGGGCTGGTGAAATAGCCGAAAGCCTGGGTGAAGACCAGCGGGCCGATGATCGTGGTGATGCTGCCGATGCTGGTCAGCGCGCCCTGAAGTTCTCCCTGTGCCGATGGCGGCACGTGGGCGGCAGCGATACTGCGCAATGGCGGATCTGCGAGGCTTTCGAGCGCGGTTGCGATGATCACCGCATAGATCATCCACCCCTGCCAGGCACCCGCATAGCCGATGGCGCCAAGGGTGGTGAAGGTCAGTCCCAGCACCGCCGTCCGCCACTCGCCAAGCCGTGGCACGACGCGCGGCAGTATGACGGCCATGACGAACGCGCCGCCGATGCCGAAGATACCGAGAGATAGCCCGATCTGCCCCTCGCTCCAGCCATAGCGGTAGTTGGATACGAAGGACCAGACCGCCGGATAGACGGAGTGGGCGAGCCAGAAGAGAAAGAAGACGAGCCCAACCCAGCCGATGCCTGGGTAGTTGCGCATCTGCTTGAGGGCGCCGAGCGGATTGGCGCGCTTCCACTCGAAGCGACGGCGATTGGCGCGATCCAGCGTCTCGGGCAGCAGAAATACGCCGAGAATGAAATTGACGAAGGAGAGCGCCGCGGCACCGTAGAACGGCACGCGTGGCCCCAATTCGCCGAGCAGACCGCCAAGCACCGGGCCGAGGGCGAAGCCGGTCCCGAAGGCGATGCCGATCAGCCCAAAATTCTTGGCGCGGTTTCCGTCATGGCTGATGTCGGCGATATAGGCCGATGCGGTGCCGAAACTTGCACCGCTGATGCCGGCGAGCACACGGCCGATGAACAGCATCCAATAGCTGGTGGCGAGCGCACAGATCAGATTGTCGAGTGCGAAGGTGAAGACCGATGCGAGCAGCACCGGACGGCGGCCGAATCGGTCGCTGAGGTTGCCGATCAGCGGCGCGAAGAGAAACTGCATCGCCGCATAAACGAGCAGCAGCCAACCACCGTCGATTGCCGCTTCGCTGATATCGGAGCCGGTCAGTTCCTCCAGATAGGTCGGCAGCACTGGAACGATGATCGCAATGCCGATGATATCCAGGAACAGGATGAGGAAGACGAGGAACAGGCCGCGTCGCACAAACTTCTCGTCGCGCATGCGATCCCTTCCCCCGAGCGGCCTGCCCCGGGATGCGGGACAGAACGTGAACAACGCTACCAATTTAGGTGTAACGGATCATTTCGCGCGAAACAATCCGTGAACGTCTCAAATTATCTGATGGGACTATCGCAATGGTTGATGTGACGGGTGACGTGCATCTGCTTCACCCGTTGTCGCGCCGCTGTTCAAGCTTCAAGAAATCCACGAAGGCGCGCAGCGGCGTCGGCATATGCCTGCGGCTCGCATAGTAGAGAAACGGTCCGGAAAAACTCGTCGTCCAGTCTTCAAGAATGGGCCGGAGCCGTCCTGCCGCGATGGCCGGGGCGACGAACTCCTCGAAGGTCCGGATGATGCCAAGCCCGTCAAGGGCAGCGCCGAGTTCGAGGTCGATCGTATTGGCGGTCACGACGGCAGGAGGCGCGATCGTCAGCGCCGCCTCCCCTTCACCGAACTCCCAGGGAAGAGAAATGCCGCTGGCGAAACGGTGGCGAATACAGCCATGGTCAAGCAGATCGCGTGGATGTTGGGGCACGCCGTGCCTGGCGAGATAATCCGGTGCCGCCGCGGTGACGTAGCGTTGCCGGCTCGGCCCGATCGGTATGGCGATCATGTCGCGCTCGACCCGTTCCTCATAGCGAACGCCAGCGTCGAAACCCGCCGCCAGAACGTCGACGAACCCATCTTCCGCCGTCACTTCCAAGGAGATTGCCGGATGCTTGCTGAGGAAGCGGCCGACGATCGGTGGTAGGATTTCGCGGGCAACGATGGTCGGGACATTCAGTTTCAGCGTTCCCGCCGGACTGTCGCGCATCTCGTTGACCTGATCGAGCGCGCCGGCAATCTCGCCGAGCGCCGGCGTCAGCCGATCCAGCAACCGCATGCCCGCCTCCGTCAGTGTCACGCTGCGGGTCGTGCGGTTGAGCAGGCGCACTTGCAGCTTGGCTTCGAGCCGTCGCAGCGCCTCGCTCAGCGACGACGCGGAAACGCCGCGCTTCTTGGCAGCGGCGCGGAAGCTGCGCGTCGCGGCAACGGCGGTAAAGGCATCGAGATCTGCAAGCGGCAGGTCGTTCATTGTGCGGAATTTCGTACAAGTCGTTCGATTGAGGTCGGATTATCGCACGACGCCAAAGGAAGTAAACAAGAGACCGATCAACGGCCGGCGGATTTCGGCCATGTCGAAGGAGAACGAGAATGGATTACGTTTCACTCGGAAAGACCGGCCCCTCGGTGTCGGCGCTCGGACTCGGCTGCATGGGCATGTCCGGCATGTACGGCCCGGCCGACCGTGCCGAAAGCATCGCCACCATCCACGCCGCGCTGGAGGCCGGCATCACGCTACTCGATACCGGTGACTTCTATGGTATGGGCCACAACGAGATGCTGATCGGCGAGGCGCTGAAGGGCGGTAGGCGCGACAAGGCGCTGTTGAGTGTGAAGTTCGGCGCATTGCGCGATGCTGCGGGCAACTGGGCTGGCTATGATTGCCGGCCGAAGGCGGTTCGCAACTTTCTCGCCTATACGCTGCAGCGGCTTGGCGTCGATCATATCGACATCTATCGTCCCTCAAGGCTCGATCCCGACGTTCCGATCGAAGATACCATTGGTGCGATCGCTGACATGGTGAAGGCTGGATATGTCCGCCATATCGGCCTCTCCGAGGTTGGGCCCGAGACCATCCGCCGCGCCGCTGCCGTCCACCCGATCTCGGATCTGCAGATCGAGTATTCGCTGATTTCACGCGGCATAGAGAGCGAGATCCTGCCGACCTGCCGCGCTCTCGGTATCGGCGTCACCGCCTATGGCGTGCTGTCACGCGGCCTGATCAGTGGCCACTGGCAGAAAGGCGCGGCCGGCAAGGGCGATTTCCGCGCCATGAGCCCGCGGTTCCAGGAGGGCAACATCGACAAGAACCTCGCCCTCGTCGAAGCGCTGAGGCAGGTCGCTGAAAGCAAGGGCGTTTCGGTGGCTCAGATCGCGATTGCCTGGGTAGCCGCCCAGGGCAAGGACATCGTGCCGTTGATCGGTGCACGCCGGCGCGACCGCTTGGCGGAAGCCCTCGCGTCGCGCGATGTCGATCTCAGTGCCGGCGATCTGGCGGTAATCGAACAGGCGGTTCCGAAAGATGCCGCTGCGGGCGCCCGCTATCCCGAGGCCCAACTCGCCCATATGGACAGCGAACGCTGACCCGACAAACGAAAGGGCCGGCAATCGTGCCGACCCTGACAGTTTTCTTGTTTAGAAGCGGCTAGACGGCGCCCGATAAGGTATCGCAGGCCGACATCTTGCCGCTGTCGAAGCCACGCTTGAACCAGCGCATGCGCTGTTCGGAGGTGCCGTGGTTGAAACTCTCCGGAACGACGTAGCCCTGCATCCGCTTCTGCAGCGTGTCGTCGCCGATCTGGGTGGCGGCGTTCAGCGCCTCTTCGAGGTCGCCTTGCGAGAGCAGGCCCTTCTGCTCGGTAAATTTGCCCCAGACGCCGGCGAAGCAATCGGCCTGCAGTTCGACACGCACCGACATCTGATTGGCTTCGGTTTCGCTCATCGACTGGCGCATCTGGTTGAATTTCGGCAAGACGCCGATCAGGTTCTGGACGTGGTGGCCGACCTCGTGCGCAACCACATAGGCCTGGGCGAAGTCGCCGGATGCATCGAACTTCTGGGCGAGTTCATCGAAGAAGCTCATGTCGAGATAGACCTTGTGGTCTCCCGGGCAATAGAACGGCCCGGAGGCGGCAGACGCGAAGCCGCAGGCGGAGCGCACTTGGCCGCGGAAGAGCACCATCTTGGGCTCTTCGTACTGTTTGCCGCTCGCCTGGAAAATGCCGTTCCAGGTATCCTCGGTCTCGGCGAGCACGGTCGCCATGAAAGACTTCATTTCCTCTTCCTGGGCCGAACCGCGCGGTGCCGGCGAGCCGTCACTCTGCTCGAAACCGGGCAACTGTACCTGACCGCCGCCACCTTCCAGCACCTGCAGCATGTCGATGCCCATGGCCTTGAGGATAAAGTAGAGGATGACGAGGAAGATGATCGTTCCGAAGCTCATGCCGCCGCCGGCGCGCCGCATACCGCCTCCGCCGCCCGGCATGCGGAAACCACCGCCGCGCCCGAACGGATTGCCGCCACCCGGGCTCGCGCCGCGCTGGTCTTCGATGTTTTCGGATTGGCGGCGGCCTTTCCATTCCATGATCTGTCCTCCCAGCCTCTGTAAAAAGGGCGTTGTCGGTTTGCTCTTTTATAAGATGCGCCCAACGTCGTTGTAAAACGCAATCGCCGCCCGTAAGTTCGCGATCTGGCCAAACTTTTTGCTGCGGCTGCTAGCTCCCGCTACGGATATCGGCAGCGAAAACTCCGCCGGCTGAAGTCTGCTCCGCTCTCCTTGACGTAAAGTCGCTTTGCCGCTCCTAAGCCACCCGCAGAGCGGGACGAGGCGGAGCCTTCGTGAAGGCGTTGCGGCTTGAAGGAATCGGTCGCCTCGGCGTGGAAGAAGTGCACAAGCCCCGGCCCGATCCGCACGACCTGCTCGTCCGGGTCGAAGCCGCCAGTGCGCGCCGTCGGCGCCTAACGCTTTGGCGCGGTTTTAGTGCCGCCGAGCGAGCGATAAAGCAGAGAACGCGCAAATATGCCGGCTTCTTGTCGATTCCGGTATTTTCGGGGTTTCGCTTGCAGATACATTTGCCTATAAGCCGCTTCTAGCCTGAAAAGACCATCAATGCGTGCCCGGCCGGTGACCTCCCACTTTGGCCGGTTTTTCGCGCAGCTAGAAACGGATGACCGACCATGCCGAAGCGCCAAGATATCAAGTCCATTCTTATCATCGGCGCGGGGCCGATCGTCATCGGTCAGGCATGCGAATTCGACTATTCCGGCACCCAGGCCTGTAAGGCGCTGAAGGAGGAAGGCTACCGCGTCATCCTCGTCAACTCCAACCCAGCGACGATCATGACCGATCCGGGCCTCGCCGATGCGACCTATGTCGAGCCGATCACCCCGGAAGTCGTCGCCAAGATCATCGCCAAGGAGCGCCCGGACGCGCTGCTCCCGACCATGGGCGGCCAGACCGCGCTCAACACCGCACTGTCGCTGCGCCGTATGGGCGTTCTCGACCGCTACAATGTCGAGATGATCGGTGCCAAGCCCGACGCGATCGACAAGGCCGAAGACCGTGCCCTCTTCCGCGAGGCGATGGCGAAGATCGGCCTGGAGACGCCGAAGTCGCGGCTGGCGAACGCCACCGACATCAAGGACCATGACCGCAAGGTGCATGAGGCCGAGCGCGCCGAACTGAAGGGCCGACTGTCCGGCCCGGACCTCGACAAGGCGCTCGACGAGCTGGAGAACCAGTGGAACCTCGGTGAAGGCGACCGCAAGCAGCGCTATCTGAACCATGCGATGGCGATCGCCGCGCAGGCGCTCGACGATGTTGGCCTGCCCGCGATCATCCGCCCGTCCTTCACGCTCGGCGGCACCGGTGGCGGTATCGCCTATAACCGCACGGAATTCTTCGACATCGTCGGCAGTGGCCTCGACGCTTCGCCCACCACCGAAGTGCTGATCGAAGAATCGGTGCTCGGCTGGAAGGAATACGAAATGGAGGTCGTCCGCGACACGGCGGACAACTGCATCATCATCTGCTCGATCGAAAACATCGATCCGATGGGCGTGCACACCGGCGATTCGATCACCGTTGCTCCGGCGCTGACGCTGACCGACAAGGAATACCAGATCATGCGCAACGCCTCGATCGCGGTTCTGCGCGAGATCGGCGTCGAGACCGGCGGCTCGAACGTGCAGTTTGCCGTCAACCCGAAGGACGGCCGTCTGGTCGTCATCGAAATGAACCCGCGCGTATCGCGCTCCTCGGCGCTCGCCTCCAAGGCGACCGGCTTCCCGATCGCAAAGATCGCGGCGAAGCTCGCCATCGGCTACACGCTGGACGAACTCGACAACGACATCACCGGCGGCGCGACGCCGGCCTCCTTCGAGCCCTCGATCGACTACGTCGTCACCAAAATCCCGCGCTTCGCCTTCGAGAAGTTCCCGGGCGCCTCGCCGGTCCTGACCACCGCGATGAAGTCGGTCGGCGAAGTCATGGCGATCGGCCGCACCTTTGCCGAATCGCTGCAGAAGGCGCTGCGTGGCCTTGAGACCGGCCTCACCGGCCTCGACGAAATCGAAATCCCCGACATGGACGACAACGGCGATGGCCGCAACGCCATCCGCGCCGCGATCGGCACGCCGACGCCGGACCGGCTGCGTATGGTTGCCCAGGCGCTCCGCCTCGGCATGAGCGAGGCAGATGTTCACGAGGCGAGCAAGATCGATCCGTGGTTCATCGCCCAGTTCAAGGCGATCGTCGACATGGAGGCACGCATCCGCGAGCACGGCCTGCCCCAGGATGCCGAGAACCTGCGCATGCTGAAGGCCATGGGCTTCTCCGATGCGCGCCTCGCTACGCTCGGCGGCAAGCGCCCGAAGGAAGTGGCCGAACTGCGCAACGCGCTGAATGTTCGCCCGGTCTACAAGCGCATCGATACCTGCGCCGCCGAATTCGCCTCGCCGACCGCTTACATGTACTCGACCTACGAAACGCCCTTCGTCGGTGCCGCCCGGTCGGAAGCTGGGGTTTCCGACCGCAAGAAGGTCGTTATCCTTGGTGGTGGTCCGAACCGTATCGGCCAGGGCATCGAGTTCGACTACTGCTGCTGCCACGCGGCATTCGCGCTGAAGGATGCCGGCTACGAAGCGATCATGATCAACTGCAACCCGGAGACGGTTTCGACCGACTACGACACCTCCGATCGCCTCTATTTCGAGCCGCTGACGGCCGAAGACGTGATCGAGATCATGCGCGCCGAACAGGAAAAGGGCGAACTCGTCGGCGTCATCGTGCAGTTCGGCGGCCAGACGCCGCTGAAGCTGGCCGAAGCGCTGGAAAAGAACGGCATCCCGATCCTCGGCACGGCACCCGACATGATCGACCTTGCCGAGGACCGCGACCGCTTCCAGAAGCTGCTGATGAAGCTCGACCTCAACCAGCCGCGCAACGGCATCGCCTACTCGGTCGAGCAGGCCCGCCTGGTCGCTGCCGAGATCGGCTTCCCGCTGGTCGTGCGCCCGTCCTACGTTCTTGGCGGCCGCGCCATGCAGATCATTCATTCGGAAAGCATGCTGCAGACCTATCTGCTCGACACGGTTCCGGGCCTGGTTCCGGAAGACATCAAGCAGCGCTACCCGAACGACAAGACCGGCCAGATCAACACGCTGCTCGGCAAGAACCCGCTGCTCTTCGACAGCTACCTGACGAATGCCACGGAAGTGGACGTCGACTGCCTCTGCGACGGCAAGGACGTCTTCGTCTCGGGCATCATGGAACACATCGAGGAAGCCGGTATCCACTCGGGCGACAGCGCCTGCTCGCTGCCGGTGCATACGCTCGACACGGCCATGGTCGACGAACTCGAACGCCAGACGGCAGCGCTTGCCAAGGCGCTCAATGTCGGCGGCCTGATGAACGTGCAGTTCGCCATCAAGGACGGCACGATCTACGTGCTTGAAGTCAACCCGCGCGCATCGCGTACCGTGCCCTTCGTCGCGAAGACGATCGGCGCGCCGATCGCCAAGATCGCAGCCCGCGTGATGGCCGGCGAAACGCTCGACGTCGCGATCGCCGCCTATGGCGAGAAGCCGGATCCGCGCAACCTGAAGCACATTGCGGTGAAGGAAGCGGTCTTCCCCTTCGCCCGCTTCCCCGGCGTCGACACGCTGCTCGGTCCGGAAATGCGCTCGACCGGCGAAGTCATCGGTCTCGACACCGACTATGCGCTGGCCTTCGCCAAGTCGCAGCTCGGCGCAGGCGTCGACCTGCCGCGCGATGGAACGGTGTTCGTTTCGGTGCGCGACGAGGACAAGACCCGGGTTCTTCCGGCGATCCGCATTCTCGTCGATATCGGCTTCAAGGTCATGGCCACGGCCGGCACCGCGCGTTTCCTCGGTGAAAACGGCATTGCCGCCACCAAGGTCAACAAGGTCCAGGAAGGCCGGCCGCACGTCGAAGACGCGATCCGCAACCGTCACGTCCAGCTCGTCATCAACACGACCGACGGCAACAAGGCGATCTCGGACTCCAAGTCGCTTCGCCGCGCGACGCTGATGCAGAAGGTGCCCTACTACACCACCATGGCCGGCGCGGAAGCGGCAGCCCATGCGATCAAGGCGCTGAAGGCCGGCAGCCTCGAAGTGCGTCCGCTGCAGAGCTATTTCAAGGCCTGATACGACGAGCGGCGCGCGACAATCTCGCGCGCCGTTTTCGCTCCCCGCGAAACGATCGTCCGTGTGGGATGCCGTATGGCGCGACCTTTGTCCGGCACCTCCGGCTGAATGCCCGATGAACGAGCGGTTCAGCCTGCATTCTTCCGCACCATGCTCTTATACGCCTGCGCACTTCGGGATCGGAGAAACCTCCGGCATGGCGCGATATGGGGCAAGATCGTGCAACTCTATTTCTTCGATCTGCATTGCGGCGACGAGCACTTCGTCGACGAGGACGGCATCATCCATTTCGATGAGGGCTCGGCCCTCTATTATGGTCAGCGCATCGCCGACAAGATCGGCCGCGACGCGGACTATGGATCGCTGAAGGTCGAAGTCTTCTCCAGCAATCGCAGGCTGCTCGCAACGATCGTGCCATCGATCGGGCGCGGCGGCGAGCAACGGGCGCTTCTTGGGCGCCGTCACGTCGGTACGCCGCTCCACGCAGCTGCCTAGAACGTCATCTGTCTGAACGCACGGCGCTCTAGTCTCCTGCGAGCGCCCCGAGCGCCGCTCCTCCTTGGGCGTGCCGCGATCGTTTGCCTGCAAGCCGCACGGTTCTGACGCCGAAATAGAGCGATGCCGTCGATATCACGGATGCGACCACAAAGACGGTGAACAATGCGCCATGCATCGTCGCCACGCTTGCCTTCTCGTCAAAGCCGCGAAGATTTGCGGTAAGCCCGCAGATTGCAGCACCGATGGCGTAGCCGGCCGATTGCAGCGTCGGCAAAAAGGCTGACGTCTTGTCGCGTTCCTTATGCGGCGACACATCCATCATCAACTGGCTGAGCGTGCCCCAGGAGATGCCAAAGCCGGCGCCAATCGCGATCTGGCTCGGAAAGACCAGGCGGAATTCGTCGATGGCGACCGCGATCGTCAGGCCGGCAAGTCCGATACTGAGAAGAGCCGGCCCGGCCTGGATCAGCTTCACGCGCAGATCATGTGAGCGCAGGCTCGCAACGAGAATTGCGGTCAGGCTCCAGGAGATCGCCATCAGCGCGCCGGAAAAGCCGGCAGCCGTCGGGCTGAAGTTCCACACATGCTGCAGGCCATAGATGAGGTAGATCGAGCCGGATGCCTGCGCCAGCGGCATCAGCAGCACCACCCAAAGGCCGGTGCCAAGCGGCTTCGCGAGCGCGAAAGCGCCGGCAGGGAGGATCGAATGTTCTGCGCGCCGGTCGGTCTGGACCACCGCCCAGAGGATCGTCAGCGCTGTCGCCAGCGCCGCGACCGTCAAGGGAACGCTTCTGGCCGTGGTCGATACCGATATCAGCAATATTCCGGCGCCGACGACAATCAGCCGCAGGAGCGGGATCGGACGTGGCTTGCTGGCTGGTGCCTTTTGTGCCGGCACGATGGCGAGGACGAGCACGACAAAGATTGCGGCTGCCGGAATATTGACGCCGAAGGCCGCCCGCCAGGACCAATGCTCCGTCAGGAATCCGGAGACGAGCGGACCGCCGAAGGCGGCCATTGCCCAGACGATGGCTTCGGCTCCGAAGATCTTCGGCACCAGCCGCGGCGGGAAGAGTTCCGGGATCAGCGCGTAGCAGACCGCGGCGATGATACCTTCGCCGAATCCCTGGAACACCCGCCCGGCAAGCACCTGCGGCATGCTGCTCGCGGTCGTCGCGATCAGGGTTCCGGCGACAAATACGACGGCGGCAGCAATCAGCGTGCCACGTGCGCCGAACCTTGCCTTCAGATTGGCCGCCAGCGCCCCGCCGAGAATCGCAAAGACGAGATAGAGCGTAACCGCCCATGAAAGCAGCGTGGCGCCGCCGATCTGCGCGACAGCCGTCGGTAGCGCCGTCGAAATGAAAAATTCATTGAACGCAAAGAGTGCGACCCCAAGGCAAAGTGTGACCGTTGCCGCCAGATAGTCGGGCCGGAGCAGTTCGCTCCAGCGGCCATCCGTTTGCGGCTCCGCGTTCGGGCCTGTCTTGATGTGGTGGTCCTTGGCAAGATCCATGGGCCATGCTTCCTCGTGATATTCTGCAGGAGCAGTTCTGATACGACCTCAACCGCAGTTGAGGTAAAGCTGTTTCTGCAAAACTTGCCACCGGTTTCCTTCGTCTACAAGTTGCGGATGGTTTGTTGGCTTCGGTGGATGGTGGCGAAATATCTGGCTTTCGCGCTTCCGTTTCTGCTATAACGAAGGTTCGAAGTTTCGGACGGTTCCGGTGTTTACGCGCCGGAGACCGTTTTCTTTTGCGTTGGCGCCGCCNCGCCTCGTGCTTGATGAAGGACAATGAAATGGTCGAAAAAGTGCCGATGACACAGGGTGGATTCGTCAACCTGCAGGAGGAGCTGCGCTGGCGCCAGCAGGAAGAACGACCACGAATCATCGAGGCGATTGCCGAAGCCCGTGCACATGGCGACCTGTCGGAAAATGCCGAATACCATGCCGCCAAGGAGGCGCAGAGCCATAACGAAGGCCGCGTCACTGAGCTCGAAGACTTGATCGCCCGCGCGGAAGTCATTGATCTCTCGAAGATGTCCGGCTCCAAGATCAAATTCGGCGCCAAGGTCAAGCTGGTCGACGAGGACACCGAAGAGGAAAAGACCTATCAGATCGTCGGCGACCAGGAAGCCGACGTGAAGGCTGGCCGCATCTCGATCTCGTCGCCGATCGCGCGCGCCCTGATCGGCAAGGAAGTCGGCGATTCCATCGAAGTGAACGCCCCCGGCGGCTCCAAGGCCTACGAAATTCTCGCGGTCAACTGGGGCTGATCAGCCCCGGCAGGGGCGAAGCCTCCCTTCGCCCCATTTCTCTCTTTCCAAAAGACGATCGTTGCTCGCGCAAGGAGTGCGCTTTCGTGGCCGATATCCGGAACGTCGAGGTCATCGCTCCCAATTTCAAGCGCCGCCTCTCGGGCGTGACGTCCACCATTATCCAGTTGGTTCCGATCCAGCGCGCGCTTGGCGAAAAGGTCGCCGTGCTTGGCCCGGGGCTGCCGGACACCCTGCCCTCGATCCGATTCCGCGATCTCCTGCGCTTGTGGAGCGCACCGGATGGTCGGCCCTGCCGGGTCTGGCATGCACGCCGTAACGTCGAGATGCTGCCGGCGATCGTGCTGCGCGATCTGCTCGGCATGAAGCTGAAGATCGTCTTCACCTCGGCTTCGCAGCGGCGCCACACTGGCTGGAGCAAGTTCCTGATCTCCAGGATGGATGCGGTGATCGCGACGAGCGGCAAGACCGCCGCCTATCTCGAAGTACCGAACACGGTCATCCTGCACGGCATCGACACGAAACGCTTCCAGCCGCCGGCGGATACAGTCGCCGCCAAGTCTGCGCTCGGGCTCGATCCGGCGCAGAAATATGTCGGCTGCTTCGGACGGGTGCGTAAGCAGAAGGGAACCGACCTCTTCGTTGATAGCATGATCGCGTTGCTCCCCTGCCGGCCGGGCTGGAGTGCCATCGTCGCGGGGCGCGCGACCGGCCCGCATGTGGCGTTCGAGAACGAGTTGAAGGAACGGGTCGCAAAAGCCGGTCTGACGGACCGCATCCGTTTCGTCGGCGAGCACACCAACATTCCCGATTGGTATCGCGCGCTCGACCTCTTCATCGCGCCGCAGCGCTGGGAAGGTTTTGGTCTGACGCCGCTCGAAGCCATGGCAACCGGTGTGCCGGTTATTGCGACCGATGTCGGTGCGTTTTCGGAACTGGTCGTCGTCGGCGAGCAGGAAACCGGCACGGTCATTGCGGCAAACGATCTGCAGGCGATGGTTGAGGCGACTGCCGGCTTCATGGATGATGATCGCCGCCGCACGATGGCAGGCGCCAACGGCCTGGGGCTCACCTGCGCCTCCTTCGCCATCGAGGGCGAGGCCCGTGCGATCAACGCCGTCTACGAACGGCTGATGCGTTCCTGATCGGCTGCCATTCGTGTGGCAGCCGCGCGAGCGAAATTAGCTCAGCGCCTGGAAGCGAAGAGCTTCAAGTAGGCGTCAGTGATCGCCTGCTTCGAGAACTGGTTCATCAGCGTCTCGTGGCCGCGTGCGGCGAGGCGCTCGCCCAGTGACGCGTCGCTCGCGATGCGGTCGATCGCCTGGGCGAAACCGTCGGCGTCGCCGATGTCGACCATCGAGCCGTTCTCGCCATCGCGCATGAACCATTGCGGCCCTTCCGAACGGCTGGAGACAACCGGCGTGCCCTGGGCCCAGGCCTCGAGGATGACATTGCCGAGCGGCTCATGGCTCGATGCCATGACGAAGATGTCCGAAGCGGCGAGAAACGGCCGCGTATCCTTCTGCCAGCCGGCAAAGCGCACACGCTTTGCCACCCCGAGGTCGGCCGCAAGTTTCTCGAGGTTTTCCCGCTCCTCGCCGTCGCCGACCAGCCAGAGATAGGCGTCCGGCACCTTGGCGATGGCTTGTATCAGCGTGTGGAAGCCCTTGCGCGGCACGAACCGGCCCATCGACATGACGACCGGCACATTCTCCGGCGTGTCGAGCGTGGCGCGACTGACTGGCGCGACGCGTTCCGTCCCGGTGAAGTTGGAGATCACCTCGACGTCGCGTTTCCAGCCGATCTTGCGCACATGCTCGGCAATTCCGGGCGTGTTGCAGACGAGACAATCGGTATTGCGGAAATATTCGAGACGCAGCGGATAGTCGCCGAGGCGGGAAATCTTGATGCAGCCCTTGTAGTTCGGCATGAGGCGGCTGGCGCGCGGCATCCAGGCAAAGAGCGCGTCCGGCTTCTCGCGGCGCGCCATGCTGCTGACCTTCATCGGCAAAAGGATCCGGTCGAGCGACAGGTTGCGGAAATTGCTTTCGATGATGCGCGTTGCACCTTCGATATCCTTCCGCCAGATGCGTCCGGGCCGGATGACCGAGGTCTGCTCGACGCCGCGCTCGCCAAGCGCATTCACCAGATGAACGAAGAAGCGCTCTGCGCCGCCGTCCTTGCCGAAATGAAAGTGCATGATTTTCATGGGAACCTCACGGGCTGGTCTGGCGCCGATCCATGTCGTCATGGTTCGGACGGCGCTTCAGCGCGTGCCTCTGATAGATCTTGGCTGCGGTCAGGAAGGCGTAGACCGCCCCCGTCGTCGCTTCGATGAAACCCGGAAAGCCGCAGCGCCAAAGGCCATTGCGGAAATAGAGCCGGTAGAAATAGAGCGGTGGGCTGAACAGCATCTTGTAGGGTCGCGCGGACTTTCCGGCCGCAAACTGCTGGTCTGCCTTCAGCGTCGAGTATTTGTTTTCCTTGAGGATCTGCTCGTCGATGATCAGCGGCCGGTAATGCAGCAGGCTTCCCTTGCGTGCGGCACTGACGGCGCCATCCGGAACGATCCCCTCATGGACCTTCTGATTGAGGTCGTAGCGTCCCCTGCCCTGGCGGATCAGCCTGAGGTTCCGCCGCTCGTGCACCCGCTCGGGCGTGTAGCCGTAACCGATCAGATAGGGCCTGCGGGCGACGCGCCAGCCGACCGTCTCCGCCGGTGCATCGAGCAGCGATGGCAGCAGCGCCTTCAGTGGCTCGTCCAGGCGCTCGTCGGAATCGATGTTGAGGCACCACGGCTGCGTGCACTGGTCGAGCGCAAACTGCTTCTGACCGGCATACCCTCGCCACGGCTCATGCAGGAAACGGATCGGCCAGCCCTCGTCGATATAGGACTGCACGAGTGCCGGCGTGCCGTCGGTCGAGCCGGAATCGACGATGACGATTTCCGCGCATTGCTCGAGGCTCTCGATGCAATTGCCGAGGTAGGCTTCTTCGTTCTGGCAGATGATGAAGGCGGAAAGCGGAAGCTTGTTCATGGGCGGGCCTTAGATCTGAACGAGGCCGATATCCTTGACCTGGCGAATGGTCAGCATCGTGCGCACCGTGTCTACTCGTTCGTTGGCCGTCAGCACTTCGATGACGAAATCCTGGAAAGCCGTCAGATTCTCGGCGACACAATGCAGCAAAAAGTCGCTTTCGCCGGAAACTGTCCAGGCTTGGCGGACGATCTGCCATTCGGCGGTGGCGGCCGCGAAAGCCTTCAGGTCCGCTTCCGACTGGCGCTTCAGACCGACCATGCAGAAGGCGACGAGATCGAAGCCGAGTGCCGGTGCATTCAGCAGCGCGTGATAGCCCTTGATGACGCCGGTTTCCTCGAGCTTGCGCACGCGCCTGAGGCACGGCGGCGCAGAGATGCCGACCCTTTGGGCGAGATCGACATTGGTCATCCGGCCATCACGCTGGAGCTCGCGAAGGATCTTGAGATCGATTGCGTCGAGCTCGACTTGTTTCGTCATGAACGTTCGTCCTTTTTGCGTGGTGACTTTTTGCGCGAGGGCAAAGTCAAAAACTTTGTATTTGCTGACGGTTGAGCTGGCCCCGATGGCCGGCGATGTTGACTGGTGCGTCCCCTATCCCGGCGCAGCGGCGATCATCTCGGTCGAGATTCTCGGCAAGGCGCGCTCCAGAAGGGCGAGGTCGTCTCGAGTCGGTGCGTGGCCGAGCGCAGCGCGATGGAACCAAGCACGGCCGGCATTCAACCCCATATGCTTCTCCAGCAAAGTGAATCCGCGTGAAATATCGCCAAACCCGCTGGACAACAAGCAGTCCCGCCGACTATTCGCGGGAAAATGGCATGGCTGACACCGGTCTTACCGCAAAAATGGGCCGCCACCGTCCGAAGCGGCATCGGCTTGGCCCGATGCGGCATTAATTCCGCTGTCGCACTGCTCCCGGCGCATGGCTCGGTAAAGACGGATCGCATGGCCGAAACCTGGTGCACAAACGCGTCATCTGGTGGCAAAACTAGGCTTGGCGCTCAAGCACTTGTGTGTATCAGGGCCGACGCCCTTGAAAGTCGTGGTAGGGAATACCTAAACTATGGAACTATTTCCCATTGACGCAATGGAATCGGACGAGAGCGTTCCCTCTCCCCGTGAACGAAGGACAAGACTATGACTGCCCGTCACGTGAAAGTGCTGATCATCGGCTCCGGCCCGGCCGGTTATACGGCCGCCATCTATACGGCGCGCGCCCTGCTCGAGCCGGTGCTGATCGCCGGCCTGGAACAGGGCGGCCAGTTGATGATCACCACCGACGTGGAGAACTATCCGGGCTATGCCGATCCGGTCCAGGGCCCGTGGATGATGGAGCAGATGCTGAAGCAGGCGACCCATGTCGGCGCCGAGATCGTCAACGATCTCGTGACCGACGTCGATCTGTCCGTGCGTCCGTTCCGCATCAAGACCGATAGCGGTACCGACTGGACGGCGGACGCCCTGATCATCGCCACCGGCGCCAAGGCGAAGTGGCTCGGGATCGAGACCGAACCGACCTTCATGGGCTTCGGCGTCTCGGCCTGCGCCACTTGCGACGGTTTCTTCTACCGCAACAAGGATGTCATCGTCGTCGGCGGCGGCAACTCGGCCGTTGAAGAAGCGCTTTACCTGTCGAACCTTGCCAAGACCGTCACCGTCGTGCACCGCCGCGATTCCTTCCGCGCCGAGAAAATCCTGCAGGAGCGCCTGTTCGCCAAGCCGAACGTCAAGGTGATCTGGGACCATGAGGTCGTCGAATATCTGGGCGCACCGGCCAAGCCGCCGATGCCCGCCTCGGTCGACGGCGTGAAGCTGCGCAACACCAAGACCGGCGAAACCGCCGACATGGTCACCGACGGGGTGTTCGTCGCAATCGGTCACGCCCCGGCGGTCGAACTTTTCAAAGGCAAGCTTCGGCAAAAGTCCAACGGCTATCTGTGGACCGCGGCCGATTCGACGGCGACGGACGTGCCCGGCGTTTTTGCCGCAGGCGACGTGACGGACGACATCTATCGTCAGGCGGTGACGGCGGCCGGCATGGGCTGCATGGCAGCGCTCGAGACCGAGAAATACCTGGCGGGTCATATGCCCGTCGCAATTGCAGCCGAATAGAAGCTGCGAATCGGGGTGGTGCCGCTGAGGCACCTCGCCCCGTGTGGGAACAGACGCATCAGCCACATCCGGAAGACAGGACCCCGTCTTCCGGAGTGGTTTCTTATGGGGGACTTCATGTCGCTGGACTGGGACAAACTGCGCATTTTTCACGCGGCGGCCGAGGCTGGGTCGTTCACGCATGCGGCAGACAAGCTCCATCTTTCGCAATCGGCGATCAGCCGGCAGGTGAGCTCGCTTGAGCAGGACGTCGGCATCAAGCTGTTTCACCGCCATGCGCGCGGCCTGATCCTCACCGAGCAGGGCGAGATCCTCTACCGGACGGCGCACGAAGTGCTGATGAAGCTCGAGAGCGTCAAGGTTCAGCTGAGCGAAACCACGGACAAGCCAAGCGGCAAGCTGCGCATCACCACGACCGTCGGCCTCGGCCAGGGCTGGCTCACCGACAAGATCCAGGAGTTCATGTCGCTGCACCCGGACGTGCAAGTCCAGCTCATCCTCGACAATGAAGAGCTCGACGTGAACATGCGCCATGCGGACTGCGCCATTCGCCTGCGCCAGCCGCAGCAGTCGGACCTCATTCAGCGCAAGCTGTTCACGGTGCATATGCACGTCTATGCGGCGCCGTCCTACATCAACAAATACGGCGAGCCGCAGTCGGTCGAGGATCTCGACAATCACCGCATCATCACCTTCGGTGAACCGGCGCCGAACTATCTGCTCGACGTCAACTGGCTCGAAATCGCAGGCCGCGATTCCGACAATCCGCGCGTGTCGCACCTGCAGATCAACAGCCAGACCTCGATCAAGCGCGCCTGCCTCCTGGGCATCGGCGTTGCGATGCTGCCTGACTATATCGTTGGCCGCGACCCGGGCCTCATACAGCTTCCAATCAGCGCCGACATCCCCTCGTTCGATACCTATTTCTGCTATCCAGACGAGATGAAGAATGCCGCGAAGCTCAAGGTCTTCCGCGATTACATCGTCGCCAAGGCCCGGAACTGGAACTTCTGACGTTCAATCGGCAAATGCTCTTTTTGTGAGCATTTCTTTATCGTTATCGTAACTATTTGTTTTTGATGTAAGATTTTTGAATGCGCCTTCACTTTTGTGCGGCGCATTTTCATTGTGCGACGCAAAAATAGGCAGGGATGCGCACATGACATGGCTGTCATGCATATTAAATGATTGCTGCCCGCCCAAAAAAGCAGCATACCAAACTCAGCTGATGCATCTTTGGTGGCTTCTCCTCCCAGTGCCACCGCAGCAGCTGTTCCCCTCTGGAGGTTTAATTACCTTCACAACTTATAAGGGCCCAAGTCATCTTGTGGCCCTCTTTTTTTGTCTACTGTTTGAAGACGAGCGAGCCGTGACGAAAATCACAGTCGGCTATTGAAAGCCGATACTTCGCTTCCCATATCAAAATGCAGCTGATGCATTCTTGGTGGCTCCTCCTCCCCCGCCACCGCATTAGCTGTTCCCCTCTGGAGGTTCTTATTACCTTCACAACTACAAGGGCCCAAGTTTTCTTGAGGCCCTCTTTTTTTGCCTTCATGGTGTTCACGGTCTTGTTATTTGAATATCGGGTTTTAGCGATACATCTATCGATAAAACTCGATATGGCGATATACAATGGATCGAGACGAGATATTGAAGGCGCTTGCCCATCCAGTGCGGGTGAACATCCTCGCCTGGCTGAAAGAGCCCCAGCTCCATTTCCCAACGCAGGAACATCCGCTCGATCTCGGCGTATGCGCCGGTCAATTCGAACGCTGCGGCCTGTCGCAGTCGACCGTTTCCTCGCATCTCGCAGTGCTTCAGCGCGCCGGCCTCGTGACAACGCGCCGGGTTGGCCAGTGGATCTTCTACCGCCGCGATGAAGAGACGATTGCCGCCTTCCGCAAAAGCATCGGCGATCTCTAAAAGCAAACAGCTCCTCCCAAGCAGACCTCCATGAAAGGACCTCCCACGGCCTCGCTTTTTGACCCCATCACCATTGGCGACATCGCGCTGAAGAACCGCATCGTCATGGCGCCGTTGACACGCAATCGTTCACCCGGTGCCGTTCCGAACACACTGAACGTCACCTATTACGAGCAGCGCGCGACGGCCGGCTTGCTGATCACCGAGGGAACGGCGATCACCCAGCAGGGCCAGGGCTATGCCGACGTGCCCGGTCTCTATACGCCGGAGGCACTGGAAGGCTGGCGCAAGGTGACGGATGCGGTGCATGCGAAGGGTGGCCGGATCGTCGTCCAGATGTGGCATGTCGGCCGTATCTCGCACAATTCGCTGCAGCCGGATGGTTTGAAGCCGGTTGCGCCCTCTGCAATCCGTGCCAAGTCCAAGACCTATCTGATCAATTCTGACGGTACCGGTTCCTTTGCCGAAACCTCCGAACCGCACGCGCTTGATGTCGCCGAGATCGGAGGTATCGTCGAGGACTACCGCAAGGCTGCGCGCGCTGCGATCGACGCCGGCTTCGATGGCATCGAGATCCATGCGGCCAACGGCTATCTCATCGACCAGTTCCTGCGTTCCGGCTCGAACCACCGCACGGATGCCTACGGCGGTTCGATCGAGAACCGTGCCCGCTTCCTGTTTGAGGTCATGGATGCCGTGACGAAGGAAATCGGCGCCGGACGCGTCGGCATCCGCCTTTCGCCCGTCACGCCGGCCAACGACGTTTTCGATCCGGAGCCGCAAACGCTCTTCGGCTATGCGGTCAAGAACCTCGCTCGTTATCCCCTCGCCTACATCCACATCATCGAAGGCGCGACGGGTGGTCCACGTGACCACCAGCAGGGCGACCGCCCATTCGATTATGACGCGCTGCGTTCCACCTATGTCGCGGCTGGCGGCAAGGCTGCCTGGATGACGAACAACGGCTATGACAGGGCGCTGGCGGTGAAGACGATCAAGGACGGCGAAGCCGATCTCGTCGCTTTCGGCAAATCGTTTATCGCCAATCCGGATCTCGTCGAGCGGCTGAAGCTCGACGCGCCGCTCAACACGCCGGATCAGACGACCTTCTATGGTGGCGGCGCCATGGGCTACACCGACTATCCGGCCCTTGAACAGGTCGCCTGACGCTCCCACATGGCCGATGCCCCGTCACCCGACGGGGCATTTGTCCATTGGGAAGTTAACCCATTATGTCTTCTAGATATTTTGAAAAATGGTCATTGCAGCCTGACGGCGAGATTATTGTTACACCTTCCAGCCATCTTCATCCCGTCCGCTACCGCAACCAGCCAGCGATGCTGAAAGTCGCGCAGGATCCCGAGGAAAAGTTCGGTCGCCTGCCGATGCTCTACTGGAACGGGCACGGCGCCGCGCAGATCTATGAGTCCGATGGTGATGCCGTCCTGATGGAGCGCACGGACAGCCAGCGCAACCTGTTCCACATGGCGATGACGGGAAGCGATGAAGAGGTGACGCGCATCATCTGCCGCACGGTTGCCGAGCTTCATGCTCCGCGTTCGACACCCGTTCCCCAGGATCTCGTGCCGCTCGACAAATGGTTCGCTTCACTGGAGGCGGCCGCTCCTGCTCAAGGCGGCCTTTTTGCGCGTGCACTTGCGGCGGCGAAGGGCCTGTTTGCCGATCCGGAACCGCCTGTCGTGCTGCATGGCGACGTGCATCACGCCAACATCCTCGATTTCGGCGACCGCGGCTGGCTGGCAATCGACCCGAAGCGCGTTCTCGGTGATCGCGGCTACGACTATGCCAACCTGTTCTGCAATCCTGAGCTGCCACTGGTCACCGCGCCGGGCCGGCTGCAGCGGCACCTGCCCATCGTCGCCGAGGAGACCGGCCTTCACCCGCGCCGCATCCTGAATTGGGTGTTGGCCTATGCCGGGCTTTCCGCTGCCTGGTTCCTGGAGGATGGTGACGACTTCGGCGTGGAGAGCGACCTGACGATGGCGCAGATCGCAATCGCCGAGCTCGACCGTTGAGCTCAGCCGGTCCTCAACAGGATGACGGCGTAGATACAGGTCTCGCCGCTGACATTGCGGAAAACGCAATCCTGCGGCGGGCCAAGCTCCAGGCAATCCCCCTCGCCGAGAACATGGGTCTCGAGGCCTTCCACAAAGGTCAGGCTGCCCTTTTTCACCCATATCCATCGACGGTGAAGCGCATAGGCGGATGCCGGGATCGGCACTTCGGTGCCTGCCGGAAGCTCAATCTCGACCAGTTCGAGCGGCAGCTCCGACATCGGTGACACGTGGCGCCTGAGATATCCTGTTTGTGGATCGCGCCAGACCGATTGGTCCCGGCGTCGCGACAGCCTGCCCTGGCTCATTTCTGCGCGCGCGATCAGGCTGGACATGGTCAGCCCGAACGCGCCCGCAAGCTTGGCGAGCAATGTCGCCGTCGGGCTGCTGTCGCCCCGCTCGACCTTGTGGATCATCGCACGCGAGACACCCGAGCGCTCCGAAAGCTCGCTCAGCGACCAGCCGCGCGCTTCCCTTTCGAGACGAATTCGTTCACTGAGCCGTTGATCCAGGCTGTCTACTTTAGTATTCATTTCGTAGTCATATAGTGAACGAATGTGAGGAGCAAGCATGCTGATCCGAGCGGCCATCCAAGACGATCTGCCAGTCATCTGCGAGATCTACAATGACGCGGTGGCCAACACGACGGCGATCTGGAACGAGACCCTGGTCGACGTCGCCAATCGAGCGGCCTGGCTGAAGGCGCGCGTGGACGCGGGCTATCCGGTGCTGGTGGCCGTCTCCGATGAAGGCGACGTCGTCGGTTATGCGTCCTTTGGCGATTGGCGCGCCTTCGACGGTTATCGCCACACGGTCGAGCACTCCGTCTATGTTCACAAGGATCGGCGCGGCGGTGGCATTGGCCGCAAGCTTATGGTCGCGCTGATCGCCGAGGCTGAGCGGCTGGGCAAACACGTGATGATCGCGGGCATCGAATCGGAAAACACGGCCTCGATCCGCCTTCATGCCCAACTGGGCTTTGTCGACACCGGCCGCATGCGCGAAGTCGGCACGAAATTCGGCCGCTGGCTCGATCTGACATTCATGCAATTGGTGCTCCCGACAGGTTCGCCGCGCTAGACCGTCTCGACAATGACCGTTTGTCGAGGCGGTCGGAGATGCTATGAACGCGCAAGGACTGTTTCTGGAAACACTTTAACGTGGGTCTTCGGCGGAAGGTGAGATCGGGCGCTTGGGCACGGGTCGCGAGAGCGGCGCTGGCGCTGCTTGTCAGCCTTCCGGCATACAGAGCGGTCCCCGCGGTCGCTCGTATCGATGAGCTCATCCCCCAACCGAAATGCGTCTATTCAGGACGGTCGGTCATCGATCCCGCGAAGGCGCTCTGCATCAGCAAGGAGAATTTCGCCCGCGACGTCTGCGGCGTGATCGACCACTATGCGACGGTGAACGACCTGCCCGCGGCCTTCTTCGCCCGCCTGATCTGGCGTGAAAGCCTGTTCCGGCCGAATGCGGTCAGCCCCAAGGGGGCCGAAGGGATCGCGCAGTTCATGCCTGGAACGGCGAAGATGCGGGGGCTCAACAACAGCTTCGATGTCGTCGAAGCGCTGGGCAAGTCCGCGGAATATCTGAACGAGCTCAAGTCGCGCTACGGCAATCTCGGCTTTGCCGCCGCCGCCTACAATGCCGGAGAAAACGGGCTGGAGCGTTTTCTCGAGGTCGATTGGCTGCCGACTGAGACGCGCAACTACGTCCTGGCGATCACCACCTACAGCGTCGAGGACTGGCGCGACAATCCACCGAAGACGCTCGACCTGACGCTCGACAAGGGCAAGACCTTTCTCGATGGTTGCGTGGCGCTCGCCAGCACCCGCAACCTTCGCGATATCGAGGTGATCGACGAAGCCGAATGGGCGCCCTGGGGCGTGCAACTCGCCGCGCACTTCCAGAAGTCGGTGGCGCAGCGATTGTTTGTGCGTGCTGCCAAGCGCCTGCCGGAACCGATCCGCAGCGAGAAGGCCCTCCTGCTCAGGGAGCGCAATGCCAGCTTTGGCCTCAGGATCCGCTACGCCGCACGCATCGGCCGCGAGACCCAGGCGGAAGCAAACAAGCTCTGCGCCACCATTCGCAAGAGCGGTGGCGCCTGCCTTGTCTTCAGGAACTGACGGTTCGACGCGCCATCCGTGCCGCTAGCCGTAGCGGCTTCGCCAGGCAATTCCACTACGCGAGAACGCGGTCACCAGTGGCCGTTCTGGCCTCTGCCTCTATAGGCATGCAACCAAGTCCCCTGAGCGTCGTTGCGACCGCCTCGTCGATTGGCGTATGCGGTTCTTCGCCGAGAACCGCCAACAGCCGCTCGTTCGGCATTCTCAGAGGCTCGCGCCAAACGTAGCGCATCTTGCGCAGTTCCCTGAAGAGCGGGACGAAGGGCGCGGCAAGGCCGATCAGCCACCAGGGAAAAGCCCGAACGGGTAGCTCCGGCTTACCGACGACGCGGAGGATCGCCGCCACCATCTCCGTTCCGTTCCGGTCGAGGAAGCCGCGCATGTGATAGACGGCAAAGCGCGGCAGGCTTTCGGCACGCTCGACGAGGCGGATCATGGTTTCCGCGACATCGGGTAGATAGGCCCACTGGTGCGCGGTGCCTTCATGGCCGGGATAGGAAATCGCCGTCAGCGGTTTTCCGGGCTTTACCAGCCCTTGCGAGAACCAGTTGTTGGCGGCTCCCGGGCCGAAGAAGTCTCCTGCCCTGACGATGATGACGCCGATGCCTGCCTCGGACGCGTCCTTCAGGCGACGTTCCATCTCCTTGCGGATCAGGCCCTTGTCGGTGTCCGGGTTCTGCGGTGCGTCCTCGGTCAGAACGGGAAAGGCATCCCGGCCGAAATTATAGATCGTTCCCGGCAGGAGGATGCGCGCGCCTGAGGCTTTCGCAGCAGCGATGGTGTTGTCGAGCATCGGCAGCACCAGGGTTCCCCAGTTGCGGTAGCCGGACGGATTGACGGCGTGCACGATCAGATCGACCCCTTGCGCCGCAGCGTGAACGTCGCGCGCGATCATGGCATCGCCTTGCCGCCAGTCGAACGCCGGCTCCGCCTGCGCCGCCTTCTCGGCGTTTCGGTTCAAGGCGCGCACCTGCCAGCCGCGTTTGCTGAGCCCGCGTGCCACGGCGCTGCCGATGCCGCCCGTCGCCCCGAGCACCAGCGCGATCCTCATTCTTTCCCGCATCTCGGCCATGTCTCGCTCCATCCGTTTCGATGAAGACAGGATCACGCATCGCCGAGCTAAACGGAATTGCCGAAAAGCCTTGACCAGATATACTGAAATGTATGAGCAGAATAGATTTGAGCTGGGACTTCTACAGAACGTTCCTCGCGGTGCTGCGGGAGGGGTCGCTGTCGGCGGCCGCCCGCGAGCTCGGCTTGACGCAGCCGACTGTCGGCCGGCACGTGGACGCCATGGAAGCGGCACTCGGCTATCCGCTCTTCGTGCGCTCCCCGCATGGCCTGCTGCCGACCGATGCCGCGCTGGCGCTGAAGCCCTATGCCGAGACGCTCTCGGCGACATCTGCGGCACTGTTGCGGGCGGCGTCCAGCCAGCGTGATGCCGTCAGCGGTACCGTGCGCATCAGCGCCAGCGAGGTCATCGGCATCGAGGTCCTACCGCCGATCCTGGCGGAGCTGCACGAGGCCTATCCGGAGCTGACGATCGAACTTTCCGCCTCCGATGCGGTCGAAGACCTGTTGCGCCAGGAGGCCGATATCGCGGTGCGTATGGTCGCGCCCGCGCAGGATGCATTGATCGCCCGCCACCTCGGCGTCGTCCCCATCAGTTTTCACGCCCACCGCCGCTACATCGCGCGGCGCGGCATGCCTCGGGCACTGACCGACCTCGCGGATCACAGCCTGATCGGCTACGACCGGGAAACCGCGGCGATCCGGGCGATCATCGCACGTTCGCCAGAACTGCCGACGGCACGGTTTGCGCTCAAGGCCGACAGCAACCTTGCCCAGTTCGCAGCGATCCGCGCCGGCTTCGGCATCGGCATCTGCCAGAACGGACTGGCGGCGCGCGACCCCGACCTTCTGCCGGTGCTGCCTGGCCTCTTCGAGATGAAGCTCGACACCTGGCTGGTGATGCACGAGAACCTGAAGACGGCGCCGCGCTGCCGCGTCACTTTCGATGCGCTCGCCAAGGGGCTGCGCGACTACATTCGCGGTGTCGCACCCGCGGCCCAGGACGGGGATGCTTCCACTTAGAGCAACTCCAGGAAAAGTGCGAAACGGTTTTCCGTCCGGAATTGCGTAATTTCAAAGACTTAGGTCATTTCAGTGTTTCAATGAAACACTGAAATGATCTAGCGCGGCGACTACCCATCAAGCAGCGTTGTGCCGTAGGAATTGTCGATGACGCAAAGCCATTTGCCGGCATCCGTCTTGCGGAAGACATAGGTCGCCCGCCTCACGATGGAGACATCGGCGCCCTCCGCGTCCACCGTATCGAGCACCGTTTCCATGATGACGAGCGCGGTGTCGCCACCTTCGATCACTTTCATCTCGCCCTGGCGGACTTTCATCTGGTTCTTGAAATGGGCGGCGATCGCCACGAACGCTTTTTGGATCTGGGACTTTCCGGTCGCGTTGAGACCGGGTTTGACGACCAGTGTCGCGTCGTCGGCGTAGAAATCCATCAAGCTCTCAAAATCTTCCCCCGTGATTGCACGGTCGGCAGCTTGGATAACCTGTTTCAGTTCGTGATCTGACATGTCCGTCTCTTGGGTTTGCGCAAGACGGATAAACAAAACCCGCCTTGCGGCGGGTTGCTGCTTTTGGAAAAGGAGCGCGCGTCAACCCACCATTCGAAGAATGGTGCGAATAATCGAAGCGTTGACGTTGCCGACATTTTCCATGGTTCGCGTGTAACGCGCTTCGATCTCGTGGGCAAGTTGCGTCGCTCGCAAAGGGACGCGTGCGCCGCCAATAGAAAAGCCCGCCAAGATGGCGGGCTTTCAAAATCCTTGGCGCTTCTATCGCGTGGGCAGTTAACCCTCGGATTCAGCTGGCGTTTCCGGCGCTCCGTTCTCGACAGCCGCCTCCTCGCCTTCCTCGTCGCCGTCAGGCTCGCTGATGCGCTCGACCGAAACGACCTTCTCGTCCTTGGCGGTCGAGAAGATGGTGACGCCCTTGGTCGCGCGGCTCGCAAGCCGGACGCCATTGATCGGCACGCGGATCAACTGGCCACCGTCGGAGACGAGCATGATCTGGTCGTTGTCTTCGATCGGGAAGGCCGCGACGAGTACGCCGATTTCCGTCGTCTTCGAGGTATCTGTGGCGCGGATGCCCTTGCCGCCGCGGCCCGAGGTGCGGAAATCGTAGGACGACGAGCGCTTGCCGAAGCCCTTCTCCGAGACCGTCAGCACGAACTGTTCGCGTGCCTTTAGTTCTTCGAAGCGTTCGTTGCTGAGTTCGCCACCGTCGGTGACTTCCTCGCCGACCAGAGCGATTTCTTCCTCTTCGCCGTTCGTCGTGCGCCGCTCGGCGGCTGCACGCTTCAGATAGGCTGCCCGTTCCCACGGCTCAGCATCGACATGGCCAAGGATCGCCATCGAGATGATGCGGTCGCCGTCGCCGAGGTTGATGCCGCGAACGCCGATCGAGTTGCGGCCGGCAAAGACGCGCACGTCGTCGACCGGGAAGCGGATGCACTGGCCGAGCGCCGTCGTCAGCATGACGTCGTCATGCTCCGTGCAGGTGTCGACGGAGAGGATCTCGTCGCCCTCCTCCTCGAGCTTCATCGCGATCTTGCCGTTGCGGTTGACCTGGACGAAGTCCGACAGCTTGTTGCGGCGAACCGTGCCGCGGGTCGTCGAGAACATGACGTCGAGGTTTTCCCAGGTCGCCTCGTCCTCGGGCAGCGGCATGATGGTGGTGATGCGCTCGCCGGGCTCCAGCGGCAGCATGTTGATCAGCGCCTTGCCGCGCGATTGCGGGGTGCCGATCGGCAGGCGCCAGACCTTCTCCTTGTAGACGATGCCACGCGAGGAGAAAAACAGAACGGGCGTATGGGTATTGGCGACGAATAGCCGGGTAACGAAATCCTCGTCCCTGGTCGCCATGCCCGAGCGACCCTTGCCGCCGCGGCGCTGCGCCCGGTAGGTCGTCAGCGGCACGCGCTTGATGTAGCCGAGATGCGAGACGGTCACGACCATATCTTCACGGGCGATGAGGTCCTCATCGTCCATGTCAGGGCCGCCTTCCATGATCTCGCTTCGGCGCGGGGTGCCGAATTCGTCACGGATAGCGATGAGCTCGTCCTTGACGATGGTCATGATGCGCAGGCGCGAGGACAGGATGTCGAGGTAATCCTTGATTTCCTCGCCGATCTTGTTGAGTTCGTCGCCGATTTCGTCGCGGCCGAGCGCAGTCAGGCGCTGGAGGCGCAGGTCGAGGATGGCGCGGGCCTGCTCTTCCGACAGGTTGTAGGTGTTGTCTTCATTGATCCGGTGGCGCGGATCGTCGATCAGCCGGATGAGGCTGTCGACGTCATGGGCGGGCCAGCGGCGTTCCATCAACTGTTCGCGTGCGGTCTGCGGATCGGGCGCATGCCGGATCAGCTTGATCACTTCGTCGATGTTGGCAACGGCAATTGCGAGACCGACCAGGACGTGGGCGCGGTCACGCGCCTTGCGCAGCAGGTACTTCGTTCTCCGGCTAACGACTTCCTCGCGGAAGGAGACGAAAGCACGCAGCATATCGAGCAGCGTCATCTGTTCCGGCTTGCCGCCGTTCAGCGCCACCATGTTGCAGCCGAACGAGGTCTGCAATGGCGTGTAGCGGTAGAGCTGGTTCAGGATAACGTCGGCATTGGCGTCGCGCTTCAGTTCGATGACGACGCGATAGCCTTGACGGTCCGATTCGTCGCGCAGATCCGAGATGCCCTCGATGCGCTTCTCGCGCACGAGTTCGGCCATCTTCTCGATCATCGTTGCCTTGTTCACCTGGAAGGGGATCTCGGTGATGATGATCTGCTCGCGGTCGCCGCGCATCGGCTCGACATGCGCACGGCCACGCATGATGACCGAACCGCGGCCGGTCTCGTAGGCCGAACGGATGCCGGAGCGGCCGAGGATCAATGCGCCGGTCGGGAAGTCCGGGCCCGGGATGATCTCCATCAATTCCGGCAGTTCGATCGCCGGATTGTCGATCAGCGCCATGCAGCCGTCGATGACTTCGACCAGGTTATGCGGCGGGATGTTCGTCGCCATGCCGACGGCGATACCGCCGGCGCCATTGACGAGCAGGTTGGGGAACTTCGCCGGAACGACGGACGGCTCGCTCAGCGTGCCATCATAGTTGTCGCGGAAATCGACGGTTTCCTTGTCGAGATCATCGAGCAGCGTATGGGCCGCCTTCTGCAGGCGGCATTCGGTGTAGCGCTCGGCTGCCGGCGGGTCGCCGTCGACCGAACCGAAGTTGCCCTGGCCGTCGATCAGCGGCAGGCGGAGAGACCAGTCCTGCGCCATACGCGCCAGCGCATCGTAGATCGCTGCGTTGCCGTGCGGGTGATACTTACCCATCACGTCCCCGGTGACGCGGGCGCATTTGACGTATTTCTTGTTCCAGTCGATGCCGAGCTCGCTCATCCCGTAGAGGATGCGGCGGTGCACGGGTTTCAGACCGTCACGCACGTCGGGAAGCGCGCGGCTGACGATGACGCTCATCGCGTAATCGAGATAGGACCGCTGCATTTCCTCGATGATGGAAATCGGCTCGATGCCTGGCGGAGTTTTTCCGCCGCCGGGAGTGCTTTGCTCAGTCAATGGTGATCACGATCTTTGTTCAGAATCAGTCGGATATTTATAGCGGATTGCCACGGGAAGCGCCAATTTGCGGCCCTTCGCGCCGTTCACCCGCCAACCTGTGAAGATGTCACTGTAACGCTTTGATTCGCTGCATGATTCGTTCGACAGTCCAGATCAGGAGCCGAAGAGCCATGCGGCAGTTGTGAACAGTCTTTTGCCGCCGGAGCAGGCTTTTCTAGGGCATCGCGCGGGAAATCGGAAGACCCCTGCCGCCAATCGCCGCGACGCCGCGCATTTGCGGTCCGATTGCCGCAAGGGATTGCTCATTAAGTCATTGCTGAGACTTTGTTTGCCGCCCTCTTCCCAAGCCCGTGCCGCTTGCCTAACAATGCCTTCATGCCACCGGGAAAACCCGGGGCGAAATCCGGAAGGGGAAACGGATGTTCAATGTCGACCTCCTGGTCAATGCACTCACCACGCTTCTCGTCACGCTCGATCCGCCCGGCCTCGCGCCGATCTTCCTAAGTCTGACGGTCGGTCTCAGCCGACAGGAGCGCTTTCAGGTGGCCACCCGCGGCTCGCTGATCGCCTTCTTCATCCTTGCCGCCTTCGCCGTGTTCGGCAACGGCATCCTCGGGCTGCTCGGCATCTCGATCGGCGCCTTCCGCATCGCCGGCGGTCTTCTACTGTTCTGGATCTCTTTCGAGATGATTTTCGAGAAGCGGCAGGAACGCAAGGAAAAGACCGGCGAGAACGCGACCACCAAGGATCACATCCATAACATCGCGGTCTTTCCCCTCGCGCTTCCCCTGATTGCCGGGCCAGGCGCGATCTCCGCGACGATCCTCCTCGCCGGCTCGTTCCCGACGGCGGTCGAGCGCACGCAACTCTTGATCGTCATCGCGCTGTCTATGCTCAGCCTGTTCCTTGCGCTCGTCATCGCCGAGCGCATCGATCGCTTTCTCGGCGTCACCGGCCGCGCCATCCTGACGCGCCTGCTCGGCGTCATCCTGGCGGCGCTGGCGGTGCAGTTCGTTGTCGACGGCGTCAAATCGGCAATGGCGCTTTAGAGCCGCGGCTGATCGCCTTTCGTCGCCGAACGAGCGACAAAGAGAACGGACAACAAAAAACGCCATGTCCCAGAGGACATGGCGTTTTGCGTCAATACTGATCGACACTGATCGATGGGCGATCAGAACGGGATGTCGTCGTCCATATCGCGCGAGAAGCCACCGCCCTGGCCGCCTTGACCGCCCTGGCCACCGCCCGAACGGCCGCCACCGGAAGACTGGCGCGACTGGTCGTAGTCGTCGTAACCACCGCCGCCACCGCCGCCGTAGTTGCTGCCGCCAAAGTCGCCGCCGCCACCGCGGCTGACGCCGGAGCCGCCGCCCTCGCCGCGACCGTCCAGCATCGTCAGCGTCGAGTTGAAGCCCTGCAGCACGATTTCGGTCGAATAACGGTCGTTGCCGTTCTGGTCCTGCCACTTGCGCGTCTGCAGCGCGCCTTCGATATAGAGCTTGGCGCCCTTCTTCACATATTGTTCGACGACCTTGCAGAGGCCCTCGTTGAAGACGACGACCGTGTGCCATTCGGTCTTTTCCTTGCGCTCGCCGCTGTTGCGGTCGCGCCAGGATTCCGAGGTTGCGATGCGCAGGTTGGCAATCGGCCGGCCGTCCTGCGTGCGCCGGATTTCCGGGTCTGCCCCGACATTTCCGATCAAGATTACCTTGTTGACGCTTCCAGCCATGTTGCTTTTCCCGTGGTTTCACCGGGCCGCCGGCCCGGCTTGGAATTTCAAGAGCGCGCATCTTAGCGGTCCGATGCCGCCGATACGCCCCGCCTCGCACATAATCCACAACAGATTTGGTCGTTTTATGGGCGATTTGTTCTTTCTTTGTTCTAGTATTTGGCTATGATCCTGTCAACCGACTCGAATTGGCCGCCTGTTTTGCCGATTGCGCCTCGACATGGGCGTTAGCGTCATTACATAGGGGGCTTTCAACCGACATGCAAAAGCTGGCTTCCGATGAGTGAACTCAAGACCATCTCCATTCGTGGTGCGCGCGAGCACAATCTGAAAGGCATCGACCTCGATCTGCCGCGCAACAAGCTGATCGTGATGACCGGACTTTCCGGCTCCGGCAAGTCCTCGCTCGCCTTCGATACGATCTATGCCGAAGGGCAGCGCCGCTATGTCGAGAGCCTGTCGGCCTATGCGCGCCAGTTCCTCGAGATGATGCAGAAGCCGGATGTCGACCAGATCGACGGCCTGTCGCCGGCGATCTCGATCGAGCAGAAGACGACCTCGCGCAACCCGCGCTCGACGGTCGGCACGGTCACCGAAATCTACGACTATATGCGCCTGCTCTTCGCGCGTGTCGGCGTGCCCTATTCGCCGGCAACGGGCCTTCCGATCGAGAGCCAGACGGTTAGCCAGATGGTCGACCGCGTGCTGGAGTTCGGCGAAGGCACGCGCCTTTACATTCTTGCGCCGCTCGTTCGCGGCCGCAAGGGCGAATACAAGAAGGAACTCGCCGAGCTGATGAAGAAGGGCTTTCAGCGCGTCAAGGTCGACGGCACCTTCTACGAGATCGCCGAGGTTCCGGCGCTCGACAAGAAATACAAGCACGACATCGATGTGGTGGTCGACCGTGTCGTCGTCCGGCCGGACCTTGCCTCGCGCCTCGCCGACAGCCTGGAGACCTGCCTGACGCTGGCCGATGGGCTTGCCGTGGCCGAGTTTGCCGACAAGCCGCTGCCGCCGGAAGAAACGGCCGCCGGCGGCTCCGCCAACAAGTCGCTCAACGAGACTCATGAGCGCGTGCTGTTTTCGGAAAAATTCGCCTGCCCGGTCTCCGGCTTCACGATCTCCGAGATCGAGCCGCGCCTGTTCTCCTTCAACAACCCCTTCGGCGCCTGCCCGACCTGCGACGGCCTCGGCAGCCAGCAGAAGATCGACGTGGCGCTGATCGTTCCGGAGGAGCACCGGACGCTGCGCGACGGCGCGATTGCGCCCTGGGCCAAGTCCTCCTCGCCTTACTACAACCAGACGCTCGAAGCGCTCGGCAAGGCCTTCGGCTTCAAGCTCGGCAATCGCTGGAACGAACTGTCCTCCGCAGCGCAGAATGCGATCCTGCACGGAACGGAAGAGAAGATCGTCTTCCACTATGAGGACGGCGCTCGTTCCTACAACACCACCAAGAATTTCGAGGGCATCGTGCCCAATCTGGAGCGTCGCTGGAAGGAGACCGACAGCGCCTGGGCGCGCGAGGAAATCGAGCGCTACATGTCGGCGGCGCCCTGCCCGGCCTGCGCCGGCTTCCGGCTGAAGCCTGAGGCGCTTGCGGTCAAGATCGACAAGCTGCACATCGGCCAAGTCACCGAGATGTCGATCCGCATCGCGCGCGACTGGTTCGAAGCGCTGCCGGCGCATCTCAACACCAAGCAGAACGAAATCGCCGTCCGCATCCTCAAGGAAATCCGCGACCGTCTGCGTTTCCTCAACGATGTCGGCCTTGAATATCTCAGCCTGTCGCGAAACTCGGGAACGCTGTCGGGTGGCGAAAGCCAGCGCATCCGGCTCGCATCGCAGATCGGCTCCGGCCTGACGGGCGTGCTCTACGTGCTCGACGAGCCGTCGATCGGCCTGCACCAGCGCGACAATGCCCGCCTGCTCGACACGCTTCGCCATCTGCGTGACATTGGCAACACCGTGATCGTGGTCGAGCACGACGAGGACGCGATCCTGACCGCCGATTATGTCGTCGATATCGGCCCGGCTGCCGGCATCCATGGCGGCGAAGTCATCGCGCAAGGGGCGCCTGCCGACGTCATGGCCAACCCGAAATCGCTGACCGGAAAGTATCTCTCAGGCGAGCTTGCGGTTGCCGTGCCTGGAGAACGCCGCAAACCGAAGAAGAAAAAGGAAATCACCGTTGTCGGCGCGCGCGCCAACAACCTCAAGAACGTCACCGCCTCGATCCCGCTCGGCGTCTTTACGGCCGTGACCGGCGTCTCCGGCGGCGGCAAGTCGACCTTCCTGATCGAAACGCTCTACAAGTCCGCCGCCCGCCGCATCATGGGCGCGCGCGAGAACCCGGCCGAGCATGACCGTATCGATGGCTTCGAGCATATCGACAAGGTGATCGACATCGACCAGTCGCCGATCGGCCGCACGCCGCGTTCGAACCCGGCGACCTATACCGGCGCCTTCACGCCGATCCGCGACTGGTTCGCCGGTCTGCCGGAGGCAAAGACGCGCGGCTACCAGCCGGGCCGCTTCTCCTTCAACGTCAAGGGTGGCCGCTGCGAGGCCTGCCAGGGCGACGGCGTCATCAAGATCGAGATGCACTTCCTGCCGGATGTCTACGTCACTTGCGACGTCTGCCACGGCAAGCGCTACAACCGCGAAACGCTCGATGTGCACTTCAAGGGCAAGTCGATCGCCGACGTGCTCGACATGACGGTCGAGGAAGGCGTCGAGTTCTTTGCCGCCGTCCCGGCCGTGCGCGACAAGCTGGTGACGCTCAACCAGGTCGGCCTCGGCTACATCAAGGTGGGTCAGCAGGCAAACACGCTCTCGGGCGGCGAAGCCCAGCGCGTCAAGCTCGCCAAGGAACTGTCGAAGCGTTCCACCGGCCGTACGCTTTATATCCTCGACGAGCCGACGACCGGCTTGCATTTCCATGACGTAGCCAAGCTTCTTGAAGTTCTGCATGAGCTCGTCAACCAGGGCAATTCCGTCGTGGTCATCGAGCACAATCTCGAAGTCATCAAGACCGCAGACTGGGTCATCGACTTCGGTCCCGAGGGCGGCGATGGTGGCGGCGAGGTCATCGCCAAGGGCACGCCCGAAGAGGTGGTCAAGGAGAGGCGCTCCTATACCGGCCAGTTCCTGAAGGAGCTTCTCGATCGCCGGCCGATGAAAAAGGTCGAGGCGGCGGAGTGAACGCCTCGACGCCGATCGGCGATCGGAAGGAGTGATCGCGGCATGATGCGGCCTGCTCGTCTGGAAGATCTGGCCGCGGTGCAAAGCATGACGGAGGCGGCCTACGAGCCCTATCGGGCGCTGCTTGGCGGGCCGCCGCTCCCGGTCACCGAGGACTCTGCGCCTCGCATTCTTCGCGGCGAGGTTTGGCTTCGGGAGCAAGATGAAGTTGTCGCGGCGCTTGCCGTTTTCGAGCGGCACGCCGATCACCTGCTGATTTTCAGCATTGCCGTTGCCCCAGCCTGTCAGGGCCAGGGGCTCGGCATCGAATTGCTGAAATTCCTGGACGGCAAGGCGGCCGAGTGGGGCTTGCCGGAGGTGCGGCTCTATACCAATTCACGCATGGAGCGAAACATCGCCCTCTATCGCGCCTATGGATTTCAAGAAACGGGTCGCCGACCCAATCCCTATCGTCCAGGGTGGACACTCCTGGACATGGCGAAATCGATCAAAGACTGAAAAGCACGCGGTCAAGCGACGACCGTTGTTGAGGAGGATGGCATGGCAAAATCCGGAAAGATCCGCGTTGGTATCGGCGGCTGGACCTTCGAGCCCTGGGAGGGCACCTTCTATCCGAGCACGCTGGCAAAGAAGCGGCAGCTCGAATACGCCGGCAAGCAGCTTCGTGCGATCGAGGTGAACGGCACCTATTATTCGTCGCAGAAGCCCGAGACCTTCGCCAAATGGGCCTCCGAGGTGCCGGATGATTTCATCTTTTCGCTGAAGGCAAGCCGCTTCGTCACCAACCGCAAGGTTCTCTCGGAAGCCGGTGAATCCATGGAGCGATTCCTGACGCAGGGCTTGACCGAGCTTGGGCCTCATCTCGGACCGATCCTCTGGCAGTTCGCGCCGACGAAGAAGTTTGAACCTGACGACTTCGAGGGTTTTCTGAAACTATTGCCGGCAAAACAGGATGGGCTTTCGCTCCGCCATGTGGTCGAGGTCCGAAATCCCACCTTCCAGGTTCCGGAGTTTGTGGCGCTGCTGGAGAAATACGGCGTTGCCGTGGTGCTCGCCGAACATGCGGATTATCCGATGATCGCCGACGTTACCGCCGACTTCGTCTATCTGCGTCTGCAGAAGGGCAGCGACGATATCGAGACCTGCTATGCGGCCGACAAGCTCGACCTCTGGGCCGAGCGCGCCAAGAGCTTTGCCAGTGGCGACGAGCCGAGCGGGCTTGAGAAGAGCGCCCCGGACCGCAAGGCCAAGAAAGAGCCGCGCGATGTGTTTGCCTACTTCATCACCGAGGGCAAGGTGAATGCGCCGAATGGTGCCCGCGCGTTGCAGAAGCGCGTCGATTGAGTTCCAAGGCGGGATCAGTGCGTGCCGCTGATCCCGCTCACCCCTCACGAACCTGCCAGTCTTTGCACCTGCGCCAGTATCGTCGGCCGGGAGCGGGATGGTGTAGAGCACTATAGGTAGTGCCGATACTCCGTTCGCGACCCAAAAGGCGAGCCGCCTCAAGGCGTAAGGCGCGAATCACCACGGCCACCCCATATCGTTTTCCTGAGCGCAACCGAGGGTACCGTTGGGGACGGTTTTTATGCGGTTTTTTACCCGTCAATTTTTTGATTTGGTGCTGACCGTTGCGTTAGTCTCACAGGTAACCTCTGGAAGTGCCTGATTTTCATGGGGTTGGCCGATGTCCCCGTTTTCCACAGTCGGTCCACACAACATCTAGCGCTCAAACTTCCGTCACAAACCACCCCTTGACGCCCCCGGACGATTCACGGTTAATGGATTTCACGTTGCGACGGCGGCGGACCGGATTGTTTAGCGCCCGGTTCATCTCACCAAATCGTCGGTTCTGACAGGCGGCAGTCATGGATTTCACCATGCGGTCGCCGTGAGGATTTTTGTGCGATTTTTTGGGCCTGCTGGGGCAATATTTGGCTGGCAAAAAGATGCTGTTAACACTATATTTAGTGCTTGCAGCCAGCCTATATCACAAGATACAGGGTAACCCGGTTATGGGTTTCTCTCCAAGGACGGAAGCTGAGACTGGCTGCGGGATGACCCTCGCGGCCGGGCGGGGACAATTGCGCCTGTGGCGGGCGCTAGGCAACACGAAGGACCAGGGACAATGAAGATCGAACGTCGTTTCACCAAGGCCGGGCAATCCGCCTATGCGGAGATCGAATTCCGCAAGGCTACGAGTGAGATCAAGAACCCCGATGGTTCGATCGTCTTCCGCCTAGCCGATATCGACGTTCCGGCTCAGTTCAGTCAGGTCGCTGCCGACATCCTCGCCCAGAAGTATTTCCGCAAGGCCGGCGTGCCTGCCAAGCTGAAGCGCGTCGAGGAGAACGATGTCCCCTCCTTCCTCTGGCGCTCGGTTCCCGACACGGAAGCGCTGAAGGCGCTGCCGAAGGATGAACAATACGGCTCCGAAACCGATGCACGCCAGGTTTTCGATCGCCTGGCCGGCACCTGGGCCTATTGGGGCTGGAAGGGCGGTTACTTCGCCAGCGAAGAAGACGCCTCCGCCTTCCGTGACGAACTTGCCTATATGCTCGCCACTCAGCGCGTTGCGCCGAACTCGCCGCAATGGTTCAACACCGGCCTGCATTGGGCCTACGGCATCGATGGTCCCGGCCAGGGCCATTTCTATGTCGACCCCTTCACCGGCAAGCTGACCAAGTCCAAGTCGGCCTACGAACACCCGCAGCCGCACGCCTGCTTCATCCAGTCGGTTGCCGACGACCTCGTCAACGAGGGCGGCATCATGGATCTCTGGGTGCGTGAAGCGCGCCTGTTCAAGTATGGCTCGGGCACCGGCTCCAACTTCTCGCATCTGCGCAGCGAAGGCGAAAAGCTCTCGGGCGGCGGCAAGTCCTCGGGCCTGATGTCGTTCCTGAAGATCGGCGACCGCGCCGCCGGCGCCATCAAGTCGGGCGGCACCACCCGTCGCGCCGCCAAGATGGTCGTCGTCGACATCGACCATCCGGACATCGAGGAATACATCAACTGGAAGGTCAAGGAAGAGCAGAAGGTTGCCGCCCTCGTCACCGGTTCCAAGGTCGTCGCCAAACACCTGAAGGCGATCATGAAGGCCTGCGTCAACTGCGACGGCACCGACGACGCCTGCTACGACCCGAAGCAGAACCCGGCGCTGAAGCGCGAGATCCGCGCTGCCAAGCAGGCGCTGGTTCCGGAAAACTACGTCCAGCGCGTCATCCAGTTTGCCAAGCAGGGCTACAAGGACCTCGAGTTCAAGACCTACGACACCGACTGGGATTCGGAAGCCTATCTCACGGTTTCGGGCCAGAACTCCAACAACTCGGTCTCGATCAAGGACGACTTCCTGCGCGCCGTCGAAGCCGATGGCGACTGGCAGCTGACCGCCCGCAAGGACGGCCGCGTGATGAAGACGCTGAAGGCCCGTGACCTCTGGGAGTCGATCTCCTACGCCGCCTGGGCGTCCGCCGATCCGGGCCTGCACTTCAACACGACGATGAACGACTGGCACACGAGCCCGGCCGCCGGCCCGATCCGCGCGTCGAACCCGTGCTCGGAGTACATGTTCCTCGACGACACCGCCTGCAACCTCGCCTCGCTGAACCTGATGATGTTCAAGGATGCGGCGACCAAGCGCATCAACATCGCCGACTACGAGCACGCCGTCCGCCTGTGGACCGTCGTCCTTGAAGTCTCGGTCATGATGGCGCAGTTCCCGTCCCGCGAGATTGCCGAACTCTCCTACGAATACCGCACGCTCGGCCTCGGTTATGCCAACATCGGCGGCCTGCTGATGTCCTCGGGCATTCCCTATGACAGCGCCGAAGGCCGCGCCATCGCCGGCGCGCTGACGGCGATCATGACTGGTGTTTCCTACGCCACCTCGGCCGAAATGGCCGAGAAGCTGGGTCCGTTCCCGGGCTTTGCCCCGAACCGCGACAACATGCTGCGCGTCATCCGCAACCATCGCCGCGCCGCCTATGGCGAGACGACCGGCTACGAGGCGCTCTCGGTCAACCCGGTCGCCCTCATCCATGGCGACAATCCGGACCAGGACCTCGTCATCCACGCCATGAGCGCCTGGGACAAGGCGCTGGAACTCGGCGAAAAGCACGGCTACCGCAACGCCCAGGCAACCGTCATCGCGCCGACCGGCACGATCGGCCTCGTCATGGACTGCGATACGACCGGCATCGAGCCCGACTTCGCGCTGGTGAAATTCAAGAAGCTCGCCGGCGGCGGCTACTTCAAGATCATCAACCGTGCCGTACCGGAAGCGCTGCGCTCGCTCGGTTATAGCGAAAGCCAGATCGCCGAGATCGAGGCTTACGCCGTCGGCCATGGCAACCTGAACCAGGCGCCGGCAATCAACCCGTCAACGCTGAAGGCCAAGGGCTTCACCGACGAGAAGGTCGAAGCGGTCAACGCCGCGTTGAAGAGTGCCTTCGACATCAAGTTCGTCTTCAACCAGTGGACGCTGGGCGCCGACTTCCTCAAGGGCACGCTGAAGGTCACCGACGAGCAGCTCGGCGCGATGGACTTCAACCTGCTCGACCATATGGGCTTCTCGAAGAAGGACATCGAAGCAGCCAACATCCACGTTTGCGGCGCGATGACGCTTGAAGGCGCGCCGTTCCTGAAGAACGAGCACCTGCCGGTCTTCGATTGCGCTAACCCCTGCGGCAAGATCGGCAAGCGCTACCTCTCGGTCGAAAGCCACATCCGCATGATGGCGGCTGCCCAGCCGTTCATCTCGGGCGCCATCTCCAAGACGATCAACATGCCGAACGAGGCGACCGTCGAGGACTGCAAGAACGCCTACATGCTTTCCTGGAAGCTGGCGCTGAAGGCGAACGCCCTTTACCGCGATGGTTCCAAGCTGTCGCAGCCGCTGAACGCCTCGCTGATCGAGGACGACAAGGACGAGGATGCTCTGGAGGATCTGATCCAGGCGCCGGCCGCCGCCCAGGCCGTGACCATCACCGAAAAGATCGTCGAGCGCGTCATCGAAAAGGTGATCCGCGCCCGCGAAAAGCTGCCGAACCGCCGCCAGGGCTACACCCAGAAGGCCGTTGTCGGTGGTCACAAGGTGTATCTGCGCACCGGCGAATTCGGTGATGGCCGCCTCGGCGAGATCTTCATCGACATGCACAAGGAAGGCGCTGCCTTCCGTGCGATGATGAACAACTTCGCCATCGCCATCTCGCTCGGCCTGCAATATGGCGTGCCGCTCGAAGAATATGTGGAGGCCTTCACCTTCACCAAGTTCGAGCCGGCCGGCATGGTCCAGGGCAACGATGCGATCAAGAACGCGACGTCGATCCTCGACTACGTCTTCCGCGAACTCGCCGTCTCCTATCTCGGCCGCCACGACCTCGCCCATGTCGACACGTCCGATTTCAGCAACACGGCGCTCGGCAAGGGGATCCAGGAAGGCAAGACCAACCTGATTTCGACAGGCTGGACCCGTGGCTACAAGCCGACCATCGTCGGTGGCACGGCCGAACGCGCCGGCGAGCCGAAGGGCTCGGCAACGGCTGCTCCTGCCCGCGCCTCTTCTGGCGCAACCGTAACGGCGATCGCCGGCAACACGGTGCGCAAGATCGAGACGACAACCGCCATCGCGACCTCCGAAATCGTCGCCTTCAAGCGCGATTACGAAGAACGTGCGGCGGAATTGGCCGAAGAGATTGCCGAGGAAACGGCTGAGACGGTTACGGAAGTGACGGCTCTCTTCTCCGACAAGGCAGCCGCCGAAGCGGCATCGGCCAAGACGGACGCCAAAAAGGTGGAGGCCGAGCGCCGCGCCCGCTCGATCATGCAGGGCTACACCGGCAACATGTGCACCGAGTGCCAGAACTTCACGATGGTGCGCAACGGCACCTGCGAGAAGTGCGACACCTGCGGTGCGACGAGCGGCTGCAGCTAACCTGCTCCACCGAGATGGTGGTTGTGGTGACGTATCAATCAGTCACGCGGTTTTCATGGAACGCGTGACTGTCCCCCGACCAGAATTTTGCCCAGGGGCGTTTGAGCCGTGCCCCTGGGTTTTTTCGTGGATGGGACGTGACTCGGTCAGTCAGCGCGTCCTGTCGTGCTTGTGTGCAAAGCTGACGCCGCTGTTGCCGCTCCCAGGGCAGATACCGCTCTGCTGTCCTGCAGCACGATGCGCGATCATCCATATCGTCGGCTGCCGTTCACATCCTTGCCGATGATCTCCCGGATGATGGTCAGGGTCTCCCTCGCCGCCTCTTTGGGTGCAAGCGCGGTATCGGCGACGTTGCTGACCAGTTTCGTCATGTCGTGATCGATGTCCTTCTCCGCCCAACGCTTGCCTTTGGCGACGGTGATATAGACCGAGTAGGCGTGGTGCATGGTTCCGGGCCGCTCGCCGATGATGTGGAGAATTCCGCGGAAACTGTTGGGGTCGGCATCCTTAAAGAGCATCTCGCCGATCCTGTAGCCGGCCCGCACCCTGCCGCTGGTCACCAGGATGTTCTTGTCGCTCACCGTGACACCGGCGTCTCCAAGCAACCTTCGCATCTCTTCGAGGTAAGGCGCTAGATGCCCGTCATCCATGATGGCCTTGGCATTGAGACCGTCCGATATGACGATCTGACCTTTGGGCATGTCGGCCTTCCACGAAGCCCTTACCCGCTCAATCTCCTTGATGGAATCCGGGCTCAGCGTTTCACCGGTGGTCGGGTGCGCAATGTAGTCGTTTCGGTCCTTGGACAGGGTGCGAACCGGGACGACGCCGGGCACGGCAGCGATAAACTCCGGCGTAAGTTCGGCCCAAAGAGATTGTTTGGCGTCGTCATATAGACCCCTTACTTTCGTCGCGAGCGCAGGGTTGAGATCCCAGATCTTCTCTCCGTGGCCCGTCGCCAGGTCGACGCCTCTCGCTTCGACCTCCATCATCATCTGCCTGCCTTCGGCGTAGACAGTTTCCTTTGGCCGCTTGTCACCCTTGGCGAGGCGGTACTGATAGTAGACCCAGAGGGGATCCCCGTAGTTTGACGTGTAGCTGTTGTCGTTGCCGACGATCCCGATGCGTTTGTAGAAATCCCACATCGCATCGTTGACCTTGAAGCCAAATTTCTCCCGTACGCGCACGTGATCCTGAAACGCGGTCGTGAGATAGCTCAACATCGGGTCATTTTTGGTGGGCAGAGCAATTAGGTAGGCCGGATTGGCCGGCATGATCTGGTCCTGGCACCAATCCAGATCGTCCAGGCTGACAGTCATATGCAGGGTGGTGCAGATATCGAGGCCGATGGTCAGCCCATGGAGCTTGCCCATGACCATGTCTTCGAGGCAGCACCGTACGAGTTGTTCGCGACTCTTGAAGACCTCCGGCCCGATGAAGCCGGCAACATCGTTGACATGGAGCCATGCGCCCTTGGGCTGCACCTTCGCAAGCTCGATGCTGACCGCTCTGCTGAAGCCGTACTTTCGAGACTCAAGCACCATCATGTCGACGCCGTTTGCCACGCCGTTGGTGAATTCCGAGCCCTGCCCGGTCTCGAAGTAGAGGCCATATCTTTCCCCTGCCTTCGCGCTTGCATATTTCAGGATCTTCTCATTGGTGATGTCGAAGATCTTGTTGCAGTCATCCGTTCCCGCGAGGCTCTGGAACACCGTGGATACCGTTCCGGGGAAGCTCTCGTTCACCTCGGCCTGAACGTCGATGTGGGCGAGCACGCACCAGGGAATGACGTCAACCAGCTTGAAGGTATCGACGATATCCTTGAGGGCACGTTCCACCGTGACGACGCTGTTGACGGTACTGTCCACCGGGTTGGTGCCGATGACGATGTCGCCAGTCGCATAGGAGAATGCGTCGAAGACCTGCCACATGATGTCGTCGGGGTGGTCGGTTGGCGAATTCGGCTGAATACGCGCGCCCATATACCCCTTGGCCCCCAACTTGGTGCCGGGCATGACGTTGAAGATCTTTTGGCTGACGGAGATAAGCTCTTCGTTGCTCATCAGTTTCGGCACGCAACCGATCGTATCGCTGGTCAGCCCATTCATGATGCCTTTGATCTCTTCTTCCGATGCAGTCAGGAGAAACTCCTTCAGCTGGCCCATGGTCCAGTCTTTGACCTTTTCGTGCTGGGCCTGGTCCGTTGTCTGCCAGATCAGCCTTTGCAGATCGTCCTCAAGCAGCGGGCGCTGGTGAAGGTCTCCGATCTTCGTGCTTGCCAGAAGGGCCCGGGCGTTCGTTCGCGATGTGTCATTTTCCGCCACCACCCCGATCGTCTGATCTCCTTCCTTGAACGCGTTCGCACACCCCAGCACCTGCCGATAGGTCGTCTCGTCAAAACCGCCCTTGATCCTGCTGATATAGGCAAAGACGTCCTCGCCCTGCTTCACCTCATCGATCACAAGGGTGCCTCCGCCCGGTGCTGCCCGGGCAGCCTGGCTGTATGTGGCGAGCGTGGCCGCCGCAGTCCCTGCCACCAGCAGGAGATCTCGTCTGGACAGACCGTGCTGATCCGAGAACATGCCCTTGCTCATTGCCATTTCCTTTCTGCAAAAGGTCTCCGGGCATTTCGCCAAACGGCCCTGGTGAGGACGGCGATTTGAGGAGGCGCGCAGTTTGGGTGCGCAATACATTCTCCACTCCGGGCATGGGCCCGCTATTCCCATCGATCGATGCGGCACCGTTCCTTTGGCGGAAACGAAGCGGGGCCTCTCGACCGGACGGGCACGGCTGGGCCAGCTACTGCAGGCTCATGACGATGCGCCCGTCGATCTTGCCGGCCTCCATCCGGTGGAAGATCTCATTGATGTTCTCGAGGCTGTCCCATGAGAAATGCGGCGCGACCTTGCCTTCAGCGGCAAACTGCAGCGATTCCTCCAGATCCTGGCGGGTGCCGACGATCGATCCGCGCAGCGTTATGCGCTTGAGCACCGTTTCAAAGACCGGCACGGAGATCATCCCAGGGGGAAGGCCGACGAGCGCCATCGTGCCCCGCGATCGCAGGAATCCGAACGCCTGTTCCATTGCAGCAGGTGAAACCGCAGTTACGAGCGCCCCATGCACGCCGCCGGTCGCCTTGATTACCTGCTCTACGGCATCCTTCGCCTTGCCGTTGACTGTAATGTCGGCGCCTAGCTGCTTTGCAAGTGCCAGCTTGTCGTCGAAGATGTCCGCGGCGACGACATGCATGCCCATCGCCTTTGCGTACTGCACAGCCATGTGGCCAAGGCCACCGATGCCGGAGACGGCGACCCATTCGCCGGGCCGTACTTCCGTTTCCTTCAATCCCTTGTAAACGGTCACGCCGGCGCAAAGAACCGGCGCAGCAGGGCCGAAGTCCAGCCCGGTGGGCAGGCTGCCGACGAAGTCGGGATCCGCCAGTCCATACTCGGCAAATGTTCCGTCGACGGAATATCCGGTGTTCGACTGTGATGCGCAGAGTGTCTCCCAACCGGTACGGCAATGCGGGCAGTAACCACATGCGCTGTGAAGCCAGGGAACGCCGACCCTGTCCCCCTCTTTCACTCTCTTGACACCAGCACCCACTGCCGAGACATAGCCGACGCCCTCGTGTCCCGGAATAAACGGCGGGCTAGGCTTTACCGGCCAGTCTCCATTTGCTGCATGGAGGTCGGTGTGGCAGACGCCCGTTGCTTCATATTTGACGAGGATCTGCCCAGGTTGCGGCGTCGGCACCGCCACCTCCTCGATCACAAGGGGCGTGCGGAACTGCCGAACGACGGCGGCCTTCATCGTCTGGGCCATTGCTAATCCTCCTCCAAATCGCCGGGCCCACTGAGAGGCCCATTAAGGGAAGTGCGGAGCCGGCAGGCGCCCATGTCGGATACAGAAGAATTCCACATTCATCCGGGCGCCATGGACGTTCGCGGCCGGGATTCGGGCGTCATCTCATCGTTGACACGCACCGCCAGAATTTCAGCGAGGTTCGGGCGGTGCTTTCGTTACGCATCAGCGTAAACCCGCGAGCATAGTTCGACAATGGCTCCCCGCGCTTGGGGGCGTGACCTACTGTAACATACAGCGGCGCGCGTCGATGAAGACCCCGGGCGGCAATGGCGCGTCTGCCCGCTACTTCGAAGAAACGGTTTTGAAACGGATCGCCCGACGAACCGATCGAGCGCGTCGCTTCGCGCAATGATGTCCAACCAGGCGCGTCGTCTCAAGTGTATTGACATGCTCGGCACGTGTCGTGTTGACTGGATGTTATGGGGCCGTAGCTCAGTTGGGAGAGCGCCGCAATCGCACTGCGGAGGTCGAGGGTTCGACTCCCTTCGGCTCCACCAGAACACAACCGCGCGCGTCGAGAGCTAGTTAAATCCAATCGGGCTGTGCACGAGTGTTTGCGCTCGACTAGAAGCTGCAGCATGGGTTCTGCCAGCGCCAGCGCCCAACTCGAACATCTCCCCCACGAACAGGTTGTCGAACCGCCGCGATAGGTTTACCTTACGCCCGCTAATGACGGTACCAAGGTCCTTTTCGGAGTTGGATCGACATGCGCGTCAAAGATGTGATGACGACAAAGATCGTCAGGCTTTCGCCTGACAACAGCGTCAGACAGGCAGCCCGGATCATGTTCGACAGCCACGTCAGCGGCCTTCCGGTCGTTGACGATGAAGGCCGTCTCATTGGGCTGATCAGCGAGGGCGACTTGATCCGGCGGACGGAACTCGGTGGCGGCGGACCGCTGGCGGACGTGACGCTTGCGGCCGATGACAGGGCCCACGCCTATATACGCCGATCCTCCTGGAGGGTGGGCGACGCCATGACAGCCGATCCCGTTACCATCGACGAGGATGCGCCGCTCTCGCGGGTGGCGGCGCTGATGCAGGAACGTGGCATCAAGCGCCTTCCCGTTCTCAGGAACGGCGTTCTGGTCGGCATCGTCAGCCGCGCCGATCTGTTGCAGGCGGTTTTGTCGGCAAAGCAGGACGAGACGGCCGCGGGTGATGAAGCGATCCGGCGCAGCATTCTCGTGCGCCTCGGCGAGAACACCGGCCTCGAAGGTCTGGATGTGAAGGTCGCAGTGACCGATGGCATCGTTCATCTCTGGGGCAACGTGGAGACGGCCGAGTGCCGGAGGGCCGCACGGATCGTGGCCGAAAATGTCCGTGGCGTTCGGGGCGTGGTCGAGCACTTCTCGGAACCATATCCGCAATAGCGCCCCTTTTAATTGTGCCGCGACACGCAGGTGTTCGCGACACCGAGTTGGCAAGACGATCCCAGCCGCTGTCGTCCGAAGACAGGTGTTCCATCATTCTGCCCGTCGCCGGCAAACAGCAACGACCGTAGCGAATTCAAGAGACTGCAGTGGCTTGCACGACTGCAAGTCGGAGAAATCCAGGCAATGTCCTAATGATCGGGAGGTTCAGATGGTTTCGCCTGAAACGGTATCGATGAAAGAGACGGCATCCGGGAGCTCGCATTCAACAACGCCATTGTCGGCAGACGAACTCCGCCTGATGGACGCCTATTGGCGCGCCTCGAACTACCTTTCTGTCGGCCAGATCTATCTGCTCGACAATCCGCTCCTGCGCGAGCCGCTGAAACGCGAACACATCAAGCCGCGCCTGCTCGGCCACTGGGGCACGTCGCCCGGCCTCAACATGCTCTATGTGCATCTCAACCGCGTGATCAAGCGCGACGACCTCAACATGATCTATATCATCGGGCCGGGGCACGGCGGGCCGTCGCTGGTGGCGCATGCCTATCTCGAAGGGACCTACACCGAGTTCTATCCGAACATCGGTGAAGATGCCGAGGGCATGCAGCGGCTCTTCAAGCAGTTCAGCTTTCCAGGTGGCATCCCGAGCCATGTGGCGCCGGAAACGCCCGGCAGCATCCATGAGGGCGGCGAACTCGGTTACGCGTTGAGCCATGCCTACGGTGCCGCCTTCGATAACCCGGACCTCGTCGTCGCCTGCGTGGTCGGCGACGGTGAGGCCGAGACCGGGCCGCTTGCGACAGGCTGGCAGAGCAACAAGTTCCTGAACCCTGCCCGCGACGGCTGCGTGCTGCCGATCCTGCACCTGAACGGCTACAAGATTGCCAATCCGTGCTTCCTCGCCCGCATTCCGCGCGACGAGTTGCAGAAGTTCTTCGAGGGCATGGGCTACAAGCCCTACTTCGTCGAAGGGCATGATCCGGCAAGCGTGCATCAGCAACTCGCCGCTGTGCTGGATACGGCGATGGCCGAGATCCGGCAGATCTGGGACGATGCCCGCGTGAGGGGCAATCTGAAGCGGCCGGCATGGCCGATGATCGTCTTCCGCACGCCGAAGGGCTGGACCTGCCCCCCGGAGATCGATGGCAAGAAATGCGAGGGCTACTGGCGGGCGCATCAGGTGCCGATGGGCGAGATGGACAAGCCCGAGCACATCCGCATCCTCGAGCAATGGATGAAGAGCTATCGCCCCGAGGAGCTTTTCAGCGATCAAGGCCGGCTGAAGCCGGAGATCGCAGCACTTGCGCCAACGGGACATCGCCGCATGAGCGACAATCCGCACGCCAATGGCGGCCTGTTGCTGCGCGATCTGAAGATGCCGGCCTTCCGCGACTATGCCGTCGAGGTTCCCCGTCCCGGCGGGACCAATGTGGAAGCGGCCCGCGTCATGGGCAAGTTCCTGCGCGACGTGATGAAATCCAACATGGACGCCAGGAACTTCCGCCTGTTCAGTCCGGATGAAAACAACTCGAACCGCTGGCAGGACGTGCTGGAGGTCACCAATCGCTGCTACATGGCCGAAATCTATCCGGAGGACGACCACCTCTCACCGGACGGCCGCATCATGGAGGTGCTCAGCGAACACCAGTGCCAGGGCTGGCTCGAAGGCTATCTGCTGACCGGCCGCCACGGCTTCTTCTCCTGCTACGAAGCCTTCATCCACATCATCGATTCGATGTTCAACCAGCATGCCAAGTGGCTGAAAGTCTGCAACGAAATTCCCTGGCGCCGGCCCGTCGGGTCGCTGAACTACTTCCTGAGTTCCCATGTCTGGCGGCAGGACCACAACGGCTTCAGCCATCAGGATCCCGGCTTCATCGATCACGTCGTCAACAAGAAGGCTGACGTCATCCGCGTCTACCTGCCGCCGGATGCCAACACGCTGCTGTCTGTCACCGACCATTGCCTGCGCAGCCGCAACTACATCAACGTCGTCGTGGCCGGAAAGCAACCCGGGCCGCAATGGCTGACAATGGAACAGGCGGTGCGCCATTGCAGCATGGGCGTCAGCATCTGGGATTGGGCGAGCAACGATGCCGACAGCGAACCGGATGTCGTCATGGCCTGCTGCGGCGACGTTCCGACGCTCGAAACGCTGGCCGCGGTGCAATTGCTGCGCGAGCATCTTCCGGAAGTGAAGGTGCGGGTCGTCAATGTCGTCAACCTGATGAAACTGCAACCGGCGGAGGAGCACCCCCACGGCCTCACGGACCGTGACTTCGATGGTATCTTCACCAGGGACAAGCCGATCATCTTCGCCTTCCACGGCTATCCGTGGCTGATCCATCGCCTCACCTACCGCCGCACCAACCACGGCAACCTGCATGTTCGTGGCTACAAGGAGGAAGGTACGACGACGACGCCGTTCGACATGGTGGTGCTCAACGAGCTCGATCGGTTCCATCTCGCCGGCGATGTCATCGACCGCCTGCCCCAGCTCGGGGCGCGCGCCGCCTATTTCAAGCAGGCAATTCAAGCCAAGCTGATCGAGCATCGCGAATATATCGAGAAGCATGGTGACGACATGCCGTCGATCAGCGGTTGGAAATGGGGCGTTCCGGGTGCGCAACAGGCGAAGCCCAGGACGTCGACTGAGGGTGACAATGTGTAGCCCGCAATGAAGGATCGGTCTGATGGTCCGGCCAGCTGGCAAGGTTGACGTCAGTGCGACACGTCCGGCAGGCGTGCCTCCTGACACGATCCTGCTTTCGAATGGGCACTACAACGTGCTTCTGACCGAGGCCGGTGCCGGGTATGAAACCTGGCGCGGCCTCGACATCACGCGTTGGCGTGAGGACGGCACACGCGATTGCTGGGGCCAGTTCTGCTACATCCGCGACCTTGAGAGCGGCGAGGTCTGGACGATTGGCCGGCAGCCGATCTGCCATCCGGATGCGATCTACGAACACACGTTTCACGGTGATCGTGCCGAGTATCGCTGTTTGCTCGGAGACATCGATCTTCGATGGGACGTGGCGGTCGCACTGGATTGCGATGCCGAGGTGCGTTTGCTGAAACTCTGCAATAAGGGTGAGAAAGCGAGAAAGCTTGAGCTGACAAGCTATTCCGAAGTCTGCCTGAATGGTCGAAGCGCCGATAGCGCACATCCGGCATTTGCCAAGCTTTTCATCGAAACCTGGTTCGATACCGAAACAACCGCTTTGTTCGCACGGCGCCGGCCGCGCAGTGCATCGGAGCGCCCCGTCTGGGCGGTACACGTGTCTGCGTCAAGCCGCCAGGGCCATGTGGTGGAATATGAAACGGACCGCTACAGATTTCTTGGCCGGCGGCGGACGGCCTCAAACCCTGACGCCCTGGTGCCGGGGAGCCGTTTATCAGGGACGACGGGCCCCGTGCTCGACCCTATCTTCAGCCTGCGCCGGACAGTCGATCTGGAACCCTCCGGAATGGAACTGATCGCATTCGTAACGGGCTCAGCCGATAGTGATGTAGACGCTGCCGCAATAGCAAGACGCTTCGCCAATATCGACGCCGCGCGTCAAGCGTTGGTGGACGCCGAGAAAAACAATGAAGGCCCGCCCCAGTCACCCTCTCCTCAAGAGTTGGCCGTCTACAATCGGCTCGTAGCACATCTGGCATTTTCTGTTGCCGGCTTAAGGGAAGGCAGCGCGCCCGACACGAGGCGGCTGAACCGCGACGACTTGGGATCGGCGGGACTATCGGGAGCCATCCCAATTCTCCTGCTGCGTATCGACAAAACCGACGAGGACGCTCTCGTCGACAATGTCATCAATGCCCACGCATTCCTTGCCAGTCGCGGATTTCCCTTCGATCTCGCGGTCCTTGATGAAGAGGAAGCGAGCGAAAGCTTGCAGTTGAGCGCCAAGGCGACGGTCCATGTGGAGCAAACCCTCGGCAAAGCCGGGGGTGTTCATTTCCCACCGAGGGCCGGTGTTTCGGCCAGTGCAGAAAATGCGATCACGGCCGCCGCGCGCCTCGTCCTTTGCTGCAGTCAAGGATCCCTTTCAGCTCAACTTTCGGCGAGATCGGCCACCACTTTTCCGACGCTGAGGGAGACCAGGACGAATGTTTCCGCCGCGCACGAAAGGCGTCACGAGGCCCCACGAGATGGCCTGCTTTTTTGGAATGGCCGTGGAGGGTTTACCAAAGACGGGCGCGAATATGTGATCGGAGCGGATGCGACGCCAACGCCGTGGTGTAACGTCCTTGCCAATAGCGCGTTTGGCTGCCTGACGAGCGACAGCGGTCTTGGGTACACTTGGGCGGGCAACAGCCAACTGAACAGGCTCACGCCCTGGTCTAACGACCCGGTCTCGGACCCGCCGAGTGAAGTTATCTACTTGCGCGATGAGCAGACGGCGGAGCTATGGACGCCGACGCCTTTGCCTCTCGGCCAGACATCGACGACGAGGACGAAGCATGGTCAAGGTTACACGTGCTACGAAAGCAGTCGCGGACCATTGCATCATGAAATGACTGTCCACGTGCCGGCCTCGGGAGCGATCAAGGTTGTCCGCCTTGCTATTCGCAACGACGGAAAACGACTTCGCCGCCTTACCGCCACCTACTTCGTTGAATGGGTCCTCGGCACGCTGCGCGAAAGCGCATGCTCCCGGGTCGAATGCGAATTTGACAGCGAGATCGGTGCTATCGTTGCCCGGAACGTCTGGGAAGGGGATTTTTCCGGAACGCTCGCATTCGCCGCCTCAAGCGCGCCTGTCCGATCGTTCACATGCGATCGGCGCGCGTTCCTCGGCAGAAACGGTTCCATCGCTCAGCCGGTGGGATTGGAAGGCTTCGATCTCGGGGGACAAACCGGTTCTCTGCTCGACCCCTGCGCAGCCCTCATGGTCAGCGTTTCAATCCCGCCGGCGGTGACCGTCGAGCTGGTATTCGTGCTCGGGCAGGCCGAAAGCCGCGAGGAAATGCGCAGGCTCGTCCGCGAACATGCCGAACCGAGGGGCGCCAGGAACGCGCTGGCAGCCGTTTCACAACAGTGGGATCATCTGCTGAACGCCGTCACGGTCCGAACGCCAGATACGGCCTTCAACCTCATGATGAACCGCTGGTTGCTCTATCAGGTGTTGGCTTGCCGTATCTGGGCGCGAACAGGGTTCTACCAATCCGGCGGCGCCTATGGATTTCGCGACCAGCTCCAGGACGTCGCAGCCCTCGTCCATTGCGCGCACGATGAAGCGCGAACGCACATCCTTCGCGCTGCCTCGCGCCAGTTTGCCGAGGGAGACGTTCAACATTGGTGGCATCCGCCATCGGGTGCCGGCGTGCGCACACGCATGACGGATGACCTCTACTTTCTGCCCTACGTCGTCCATCACTATGTATCGGTCTCCGGAGACTACGGGCTCCTCAGCGAACAGGTTCCTTTCATCGTCTCGCCGCCTCTAGAGGACGAGGAGGAGGAGCGCTACGAGGTGCCTCCGGCCAGCCAGGAGAGCGGGACCGTCTATGAGCACTGCTGTCGGGCACTTGACCGAGGTTTGCGGCTAGGCAGCCACGGGCTTCCGCTTATGGGAACGGGCGATTGGAACGACGGCATGAACCGGGTCGGCGCGGAAGGCAAAGGCGAGAGCGTATGGAACGGATGGTTCTTTCTGACCGTCCTTGGATCCTTTGCCGCCATCGCATCGGCGATGGCAGATGACGAACGGGCCAAATGGTGCAAGGAGCGCGCCGAGACCCTGCGCATATCCCTGGAGACCCACGCCTGGGATGGCGCCTGGTATCGCCGTGCCTACTTCGACGATGGCACTCCCCTCGGGTCCCAGTCGAACGACGAGTGTCAGATCGACGCGATCCCGCAGGCCTGGGCAGTTATCTCGGGTGCTGCAGATGCCGAGCGCGCCGCGCAGGCAATGCGCGCGGTTTGGGAGCGGCTCGTTCGTACCGACAGCGGCTTGATACAGCTTTTCGATCCGCCGTTCGACAAGGGCGCGCTGCAGCCCGGCTACATAAAGGGCTATGTGCCCGGAATTCGGGAGAATGGCGGCCAGTACACCCACGCGGCCACGTGGGTGGCGCTGGCGACAGCATTGCTGGGGGATGGCGATCGGGCGTTTCAGCTCTGGAGCATGCTCAATCCCATCAACCATGCCCTGTCACCCAAAGACACCGACCGCTACATGGTCGAGCCATATGTTGTCAGCGCCGACGTCTATGGCGCCGCTCCTCACACCGGCCGCGGTGGCTGGACCTGGTATACGGGATCGGCGGGCTGGCTGTACCGCGTTGGTCTTGAGGCCATTCTCGGCATTCGCCGTCAGGGGCCCCGGCTTTTTGTCGAGCCGTGCATTCCCACCGGGTGGTCGACATACGATGTTGATTTTCGGTATGGGAGATCAACATACCGTATCAAGGTGAGCCGAGATTCCAAACGAGGACAGAAGCACTATTCGCTGAGCCTTGATGGCAGGAAGGTCGCTGACCGAAGTGTTCCACTCGTGGACGACGGACGAGATCACGACGTCCGCCTCGTGGTGGCCTAGCCATGCCGGGATTGTTGTCGACAGACCCCGAATTGAACCGGATGCCGACCGAGCAGGATCTTGCCCGGCTGCAGTTCACGACGCTGCTGTACTATCTGCATTGCACCAATCCCGACAACGGCCTCGTGCGCGACAAGACACAGGAAGATGCACCCGCAAGTATTGCGGCGATCGGCATGGCGCTGGCGACGATCCCCGTGCTTATCGAGCGGGGCATTGTCATTCGCAAGTTCGCCGCAAAGATCGCGCGTCGACGGCTGCAGTTTCTCCTGCAATGCCCGCAAGGGCCGGAGCCGGATGCTTCCGGCTACAAGGGCTTCTTCTATCACTTCCTGGACATTGAGACCGGCAGACGCGTTTGGGAATGCGAATTGTCGACGATCGACTCCGCCTTCCTTTTCGCTGGTGCACTGACGGTGGCCGCCTATTTTGATGGCGATACGCCGGATGAAATCGAAATTCGCCGGTCGGCAAATGCGCTCTATGAGCGTGCCGACTGGAACTGGGCCTGCGATCACGGACTTACGCTGACCCATGGCTGGCGTCCGGAGAACGGCTTCATTCCCTATCGCTGGCGCGGCTACGACGAGGGCCTGCTTCTCTACATACTCGGTCTCGGCTCGCCGACCCATCCGCTGCCGGCGGAAGCCTATGCCGCCTATACCGAAAGCTACGACTGGCGGAACCTTTATGGTCGCGAGCTGCTCTATTCGGGCCCTCTCTTCACCCACCAGCTCTCGCATATGTGGATCGATTTCCGTGGGATCCGTGACGAGTTCATGCGCGAGCACAACAGCGACTATTTCCAGAACAGCCGGCACGCGACATTCGTCCAGCAGGAATATGCCATCCGCAATCCGCAGAATTTCGTCGGCTACGGCGAGCATTGCTGGGGCTTCACGGCGAGCGACGGGCCGGGTTGGACCAAGCGTACCGTGAACGGCAGCGAAAGGGAGTTTTTCGATTATCTCGCCCGCGGCGCGCCCTTCGGCCCGGATGACGGAACCGTGTCGCCCTGGGCCGTCGTCGCCTCGCTGCCGTTCGCGCCGGAGATCGTCATCCCGACAATCTGGAACTGCGCCCGCATGAAGCTCGGCATGACCAGGCTTTACGGCTTCAAGCCATCGTTCAACCGAAGCTTTCCGGTGGAAGGAACCGAAGCCGGTTGGTGGGTCAGCCCCTACCACTTCGGCATCGACCAGGGCCCGGTCGTCCTGATGATCGAGAACTACCGAACAGGCTTGCTGTGGAACATCATGCGCCGGTGCGCGCCCGTGGTGGTGGGTTTGAGGCGAGCAGGTTTTTCCGGCGGCTGGCTCTGAGGGCCAAACCAACAAAAGGTACTCAGATGGACAGCCAGCCAGTACCGATCAGAACGACCGCATTTCGTTTCGCAAGAGCTGTCCGATTTTTCCTGGCATCCGAAGTCGGCGGCAGGGCCAGGTGGATGTTTGCCGGGCTCATGGCTCTGCTCTTCGGCTTGAATGGCCTCAACGTGGTGAACAATTACGTCGGCCGCAATTTCATGACTGCGATCGCCGAGCGCCAGATGGATGAGTTCGTTCGGCAAGCGGTCTTTTACATCTGCGTCTTTGCCGTCCTTACCGTTGTCGGCGTCATCGCACGCTTTGTCGAAGAACGGCTGGCGCTGCTTTGGCGCGGGTTCCTGACGAGACGCGCCGTCGATCTCTATCTGGAGAATGAGGCCTATTATCGCCTGGAGGTCTCAGGGACGCTGAGCCACCCGGACCAGCGGATATCCGAAGACATCCAGGCATTCACGGTTACCACCCTCTCCTACATCATCATGTTGTTCAGCAGTACACTGACGGTGGTGACGTTCTCAGGCGTGCTTTGGTCCATAAGTCCCCTGCTGTTTGTCGTAGCCGTGCTCTATGCGGCTTGCGGCTCCTACATGACGATCGTTTTGGGGCGCCCTCTCATCGGCCTGAACTATGAGCGACTCGACAAGGAAGCGAGCTTCAGGTCCAGCCTCATGCATGTGCGCGAAAACGCTGAATCGGTGATGGTGGCCAGCGTTGAAGGCCAGCAAAAAACGCGATTGATGCAGCGCCTCGATGATCTGATCGCCAACATCCTCACCATTACCGCGGTCAACCGGAACTTGGCCTATTTTACGAGCGGCTACAATTGGATGATTCAGATCATCCCGGACTTGATCATTGCTCCGGCTTTCATGCGGGGGGAAATCGAATTCGGAGTGATCACGCAATCCGGCGCGGCCTTTGCCATGCTCGTGGGCGCGTTCTCCTTGATCGTTCGGCAATTCAATTCGATCTCAAATTTCGCCGCAGTGGTTTCCCGGCTGAGTTCCCTGCTCGAAGCCATTGAAAAGAGCCGAACAAGGGGTGGTGGGACCGGCATCGAACTGGTCAAGCAAGATGGCAATTTGGCCTTCGACCACGTGACGTTGGGCTCGGCTGGCGGCCACGCATTGCTACATGATCTGTCGGTAACGATCCCGCCGGGAACACCGGTGTTGATATCGGGATCGCATGGGGCTGCGGGTGCAGCGCTCTTCAGGGCAACCGCCGGAATTCCGACCGCCGGCGCCGGGCGGATCCTGCGCCCGAACGACCTGATGTTTCTTCCGCAGCGCCCCTATCTGCCGCCGGGGTCGCTTCGGCAAATTCTTCTGCCTCCGGATAACCCGGGCGATGCCTCCGACAGTCAAATGCTCGAGGTCGTGCGCAGCGTTGGTCTCGACGGCCTCGTTCACGACGCGCTCGGGCTGGAGAAGGAACAGGACCGGGAGATGTCCCTGGGTGAGCAACAGCTCTTGGCTGTCGCCAAGGTGCTTCTCGCCAGACCGCGATATGTCTTTCTTGACCGGCTTGAAGCAACCCTCGGTCATGAAACGTTTCGGAAGGTGCTGAACCTGCTCTCCAAGAACGCGATTACCTGCATCAACAATGGCGAAGAAGGCGACGCGCGTCATCTCTACGAAGCCGTGCTGGATTGTCAGGAGGATGGCCGTTGGACATGGACCCATCGCCGAGCATGACCGCTTCGCCTCGCACCGCACTCCTTGCTCGGGACGACATCAAGCGCGATGCGGGGGCGGCCAAAGCCTGTCACTTTGGGCCCGACGGCCGCTGGCCCACCAGACTAGCCGAGCCTTTTCCCTCTGGCGAAGGCGCGCTCGCGGCAGCCAAGTGATCCATGGAAAACGACCGCTGTTACCGGGGGGCGACGATGCCCTGGTAGTAATCGCCGTCACCGCCAACATAGTGCGTGCCACCGCCGCCGGTCTGCGAGCAGGCGGCCAGAGTGACGAGTGCGAACAGCAATACGATCGTTCTCATGAAGTCGGTTCCTTTCGGGCCTTAACAGCGGCTATGTCCTTGAGACTAGTGGGTATATAAGGATTAGCGTACGGGACAGGCAGCATCTAGTCGGTGGTATAGCAAAACGCTTGATCGTTGAAGATGTAATTTGTACCGGCGACCACTTGGCCGCTCGCGCATCCAGAATCTCCATGAATTTGTGTAAATCTTGGTCAATGATCGATGAGCGCGCGGGCTAGATCGGCTGCTGCTTGTTCCCCTGCTCCCGCTCCTGCCAGTATCTGAGGCGAAGCCGTGGCGCCATGATCCAGGCGACGAACGGCGTCGTGACAAAACAGGCGACGACCAGGGCCGGGATCGAATACTTCGCGTTGTCGGCGAGAACCGGGATCGACAAAACCGTTACGATGCCGATTCCGAACAGGATGGCATTGATCATCAGGCCGACCATGATGGCGAGTTGCAGGCGGACGGACATTTCGACCTCCCCGAGCTTCGAGGCAACGTTGCACTCCAAAGAAAACTTCCCGGCGTTGATTGTATCAGAGATCGCGAATTCGCGAAATGGTCGAAGGTGCAGAGCCGCAACCGGCCGCGCCGGCGACAATGCGTCACGCATGGTGCGCCGCCCCTGTCGCGCGCGAAAATCCGCCCTATGCTCTTAGGCGAGTGATTGAAGACGCATGATCGCAACGCACGCAGAGCGTCGGCGATGCGACCTCAATCGATGCCGCCTGAGGGAGACCGCATGACGAGCCCATACGAAACGCTCGGCGTCAGCCGCGAAGCGACACAAAAGGACATCCAGAGCGCCTATCGCAAGCTCGCCAAGAAATTGCACCCGGATCTTAACCCGGGAGACAAAGGAGCGGAGGACCGCTTCAAGGCTGTTTCGGCGGCCTACGCCCTCCTCAGTGACGAGGAGAAACGCGGCAAATACGATCGCGGCGAAATTGACGAGACGGGTGCGGAGACTGCACCCCGCCACTACTACCGCGACTATGCCTCGTCTGGAGATACGGCGGGACGCTACGAGAGCGCACATGGCTTTTCGGATTTCGCGGATGCGGACGATATATTCTCGAGTTTCTTTTCCCGTCGCAGCGGCGGCCAGCAGCAACGCCAGCGCGGCCGTGATCAGCACTTTTCCATGGAGATCGGCTTTCTCGACGCGGCCAACGGCACCAAGACCGAGATCAGCCTGCCGGGCGGCGGACCGGCGCTTGATCTCACCATCCCGCCCGGCACGCGCGACGGCCAGACGCTGCGGCTGCGTGGCAAGGGCGAACCCGGGTTCAACGGTGCGCCGGCCGGCGACGCGCTGATCGATATCCGCGTCAGGCCGCATCCTCTTTTTGCAACCGATGGTGACGACGTTCGCTACGAGGTGCCGATCTCACTGAGTGAAGCGGTGCTCGGCGGCAAGATCCGGGTTCCGACGATCGACGGGGCGGTCAATGTCACGATCCCGCCGCACTCCAACACCGGCAAGACATTGCGTTTGAAGGGCAAGGGCCTGCACAAGTCCGGCGGCGGCCATGGCGATGCCTATGTCAGCCTGAAGATCGTGCTGCCGCAGACCCCCGATCCGGCGCTATCCGCCTTCGTTGAAAGCTGGGCAGACGGAAAGGCGGAAGACCCGCGCAAAGGCATGGGAGGGCAAGCATGAACGACCGCGAATTCTGCGAACACCTCGACATCGAGGTGAAGGTCTTGCGCATCTGGATCGAACAGCGTTGGCTGATGCCGCGCGAGGCGGAAGCAGGCTGGCTTTTCGAAGACGCTGATCTTGCCCGCGCCCGTCTGATCCAGGATCTGACAGGTCCAATGGGCGTCAACGACGACGGCGTTGATGTCGCCATGCGACTGCTCGACCAGATCCACGGCCTGCGTGGCCGCCTCGCCGTGTTGATGAACGCCATCCGAGCCCAGGAGCCGGAAGTTCAAAGGCTCATCCTGTCCAGAGTTGAGAGCGAATAGTCGCCGTCCCGCGCGTCCAGTAGCCCGATCGTTTCGGCGACGAACAAGGTGTCGACGAACTCCGTCAGATCGACGATCCGCCCGTCACGGAACGTGAACTTGTCGATGATTTCGGTCCGTTGACGGATTTGCGATGGAATGAAGCAAACGACGCCGGCGCGGTGGACGACGATAGTATCGCCGTCAGCGTAAGCGCCAACCATCTCCATCTCGCTCAGGTCCCAGTTCTCAACGAGGGCCTGGAAACTGCTGCGCACCGTTTCCGGCGTGTTGACCCCGAGCGCCATCGTGCCGAGCCTGCCGTTTCCGACGATGCGGAAGCTGAAGTCCGGATCGAGTTGCGCCATCATGGTGTCGAGGTCGTTGACGTTGCGGGCAAGGTAGAGGGCCCGAATCCTGGTTTCCAACACGCTTCGCTCGGTCATTTGAAGCCTCCCCGTTTCTATCTGGGCGAGTGTGCGCGAACTTTAGTGATATCGCAAGTACAGGTTCGCGCTTCGGGATTCGTTCACCGCAACTGCCACGAATCTGGCCGTCGTTAGGATTTTATTAAAAGGCAGGTGCCGGTTTTTACACGCCTGCAAGTGGAGTTGAGCGACAAGAAAGGATTGAACGACGGGAAGGCAGGAAAGACGTGACACAGGTCGTCACAGTATCCGCGACGACAGCGGCCTATGCAGCGGAAGCGCTGAAGCCGTCTGCACGCGTGCGGGGTGACGGTCCGACCGACGAAGCGATCACGCTGCTTTCGATCCGGCGCGCCGAGGAGCCCACGCTGACGCCGGTCTCGATCCCAAAGACCAAGGGCGCCCTGCCCCTCTCCTTCATGCTCATGAGCGCCGATGGCCGGTTGCCGGAACGCTCGGAAGCCGAAGCGCTGCGCCGCTATCTCGAATTCATGCGCGATGACGACGACGGAGCCGAGAGCCGCGAAAACGAAGACCGGCAGGATGAACCGGCCGGCCAAGAGGATGAAAGCGACGCCGCCTGAGGCGTCGCAATCTCTCAATCAGTGATGCTTGTGTCCGCCGGCCGCCGCGCCGCCCTTGGCCGAGCCCACCGGGAACGTCGCATCGACCTTGCCAGCCTTTTCGAAGACGAGCGTGACGGGAACGGCTTCACCTTCCTTGAACGGCGTCTTCACGTCCATGAACATCAGATGCAGGCCGCCGGCCTTGAGCTCGACCGTTTCACCGGCCGGTACGCCAACGCCGTCATCGAGCTTGCGCATCTTCATCACGTCGTTTTCCATCTTCATTTCATGAATTTCGACGCGAGCAGCCGCGGGGCTTTCGACGGCCACGAGCCGATCCTCGCCTGCCCCGCCATTCCTGATCGTCAGGAAGCCACCACCGACCTTGGCGCCCGGCAGCATGGCTTTGACCGAGCCGCCTGATATCTCGAGGTCGCCAAGTTTCGCCGCCCCGTCGGCAGCAGCCATATGCCCGCCATGGCCGGCATGAGGATCGGCAGCGTAGGCCATCGTTACCGTCACTGTCGGCGCCGGGCTCTTCAGGTCATGCGCGTTCTGGCCTTCGGCAGCAACCTGATCCCAGACGACCTTGCCTTCGGTTCCGCAAAGCTGCGTGGTCGGGAAGGCAAGCACGGTTTCCTTGTCGAAGCCTGAGAGTTTGCCGCGCACGACAAAGGTGTCGTAGTAGTCGTCCGAGAGGTTGCCGCCCTTCCAGCGGATTTCCACCGGGCCGGACGAGACTTTCTCGCCATGATTGTCGTAGGTTTTCTGGTAATCGCCCTTGATCACCTCGAGCTCCCAACCGGGCTTCGGCTGCGGTTTGGCGAAGACGAAGCCTTCGGGCAGCTTGATCTGCACTTCCGTCGTCGGCTTGCCGTCGCAGCCGTGTGGCACCTGCAGCACCGCCTTGAAGGTGCTCTCCACCGGCGCCTTGTCGTTTTCGAACGTGGCGTGCGCGTGGGCAATGCCGCTTGCGGCAAGGGTAAGGCCGAGCGAAAGCGAAGCCAGTCTGGTCGTGTTCATGTCGTAATCTCCTGACCACGGGGGTGGTCCAAGCCGCTTGAACGCGGCGAATTGTAATGGGACTGCGAGAGGAGGATTACGAGCGTGTCGGCGGCCCGCGCGAAGGCGGCAGCAGGCGCAGATGCTGATGGGGCGTGGCGTTGTCAGCGAGATCCGGCGATAGCTGCCATTCGCCGGCATCGGCGCGAACGCTCTCGGTCGGCGGAACTGGCAGGAGGATCGAACCTGAGAGCCGGCAGGCTTCGCAGACCGGGGCCATCGATTGGCCCTTGCCGCTTTGGTGGTCGACGCCGTCCATGCCGAAGCAGATTTCGGCGATCGAACCGTCAGGCAGCTGATAGGCGGCGATCTCGGCCGGCGTCAGCGTCTTGGCGATGAGCGGCTTGTGGGCAAAGGTCAGAAACACGAGCGCGAATACGGCGATCAGCCGCACTGCTATCCCGAATTTGCCTTCGCGCCCTGTCATGGTCATCCCCGGTATTTCGCTTGGGTTATCCTCAACCGGAGAAGAATGCAAAGACAGAATTGCCGCACCCGCCGTGGCTGCGTCTTTTGGTCGTGCGACAAAAATGTGTTTCACCGCGACACCGCCCTCTTGCCAAGCTCCCGCCTTCGCCGTTATCTGGAGACGATCTTGTTGGGAGAAGCCGGTTCAAACCGGTGCCGAAGGAGCAACCGCCCCGGAAACTCTCAGGCCAAAGGACCAGCAAGGTGCCGGTAGGACTCTGGAGAGAAGCGTTTCAACGCTCGCCGAAGGGATAACAATCTCAGGCAAAGGGACAGAGGGGGCTCGAATCGACGGCGATTGACGCCGGAAGTGTGAGCCGGCGCGGGAGCGCCAGACCTGGAGGCCGGATTTGGAACAGAATCCCCATTTGAAACATACGCCGCTGCATGCGCTGCACCTTTCACTCGGCGCGCGCATGGTGCCCTTTGCCGGTTACGACATGCCGGTGCAGTACCCCGATGGCGTGATGAAGGAGCACCAGCACACCCGTGTTGCCGCCGGTCTCTTCGACGTTTCGCATATGGGCCAGGTCATTGTCCGGCCGAAGTCCGGCAAGATCGAAGACGCAGCGCTTGCGCTTGAAAAGCTGGTGCCGGTCGATGTGCTCGGCCTTGGCGAAGGCCGGCAGCGTTATGCGATCTTCACCAATGCCGAGGGCGGCATCCTCGACGACCTGATGATCGCCAACCGTGGCGACCACCTGTTCCTCGTCGTCAACGCCGCCTGCAAGGATGCGGATTTCGAGCATCTGAAAAAGGGGCTCGCCGACACCTGCGAAGTCACCATGCTCGACGACCGCGCGCTGATCGCGCTGCAGGGTCCTCATGCCGAAGCCGTGCTGGGCGAATTGTGGGCCGATGTCTCGGCCATGCGCTTCATGGACGTCGCCGAAGCCGATCTGCATGATGTTGCCTGCATCATTTCCCGCTCCGGCTACACCGGCGAAGACGGTTTCGAAATCTCCATTCCCGTCGCATCCGCAGTGGATGTCACACAGCGGCTGCTCGAGCATCCCGATGTCAAGCCGATCGGCCTTGGCGCGCGTGATTCGCTGCGTCTGGAAGCGGGTCTTTGTCTTTATGGCAACGACATCGACACCACGACCACGCCGGTCGAGGGCGCCATCGAGTGGGCGATGCAGAAGGCCCGGCGGGCCGGCGGCGCCCGTGAGGGAGGCTTCCCCGGTGCCGATCGCATCCTCGGCCAGCTGGCCGATGGCGCTTCGCGCCGCCGCGTTGGTTTGAAGCCGGAAGGACGCGCGCCCGTGCGCGGCGGCGCAAATCTGTTCGCCGATGCCGAGGGCAAGACGCCTGTCGGCCAGGTGACGTCGGGTGGTTTCGGCCCCTCCGTCGATGGCCCCGTCGCCATGGGCTACGTCGATGCCGGCCACATCGAAATCGGCACCACCCTCTTTGCGGAAGTGCGCGGCAAGTACCTGCCCATAGCGGTCGCCGCCCTGCCCTTTGTCAAACAAACCTACAAACGCTGATCAGGAGAGAGCGCACATGTTGAAGTTCACTGAGGAACACGAGTGGCTGAAGATCGAAGCTGGTGTCGCAACCGTCGGCATCACCGAGCACGCCGCCGGCCAGCTTGGCGACCTCGTCTTCGTTGAGCTGCCGGAAACCGGCTCGACCTTCGCCAAGGGCGATACCGCCGCCACCGTCGAATCCGTCAAGGCAGCCTCCGACGTCTATTGTCCGCTTGACGGCGAAATCGTCGAAGTGAACCAGGCGATCGTCGACGACCCGTCGCTGGTCAACAGCGACCCGCAGGGTGCTGCCTGGTTCTTCAAGCTGAAGCTTGCCAATCCCAGCGAAGCCGACGCCCTTCTCGAAGAAGCGGCCTACAAGGAGCTCGTCGCCTGATGAGCATGCCCAAGGATTTCACCTTTACCGACTACAAGCCGTATGACTTCGCCAACCGGCGTCATATCGGCCCGTCGCCGGCCGAAATGGACGAGATGCTGAAGGTCGTCGGTTACCCGTCACTCGACGCGCTCATCGACGATACCGTGCCACCGTCGATCCGCCAGAAGACGCCGCTCGCCTGGGCCGCGCCGATGACCGAGCGCGAGGCGCTCGACAAGATGCGCGAAACGGCCAACCGCAACCAGAAGCTCGTGTCGCTGATCGGCCAGGGCTATTATGGCACGATCACGCCGCCGGTGATCCAGCGCAACATCCTGGAAAACCCGGCCTGGTACACGGCCTATACGCCCTACCAGCCGGAAATCAGCCAGGGCCGCCTCGAGGCGCTGCTCAACTACCAGACCATGGTCTGCGACCTGACCGGCCTCGACGTCGCCAACGCCTCTCTGCTCGACGAAGCGACCGCCGCAGCTGAAGCCATGGCGATGGCCGAGCGCGTCTCGAAGTCGAAGGCCAGGACCTTCTTCGTCGACGAGAACTGCCACCCGCAGACGATCGCTCTCCTGAAGACCCGCGCCGAGCCGCTCGGCTGGCAGATCGTCATCGGCAATCCCTTCACCGATCTCGATCCGGTCGATGTTTTCGGCGCGATCTTCCAGTATCCGGGCACCTACGGCCACGTGAACGATTTCACCGGCCTGATCGCCCGCCTGCACCAGACCGGCGCGATCGCAACCGTCGCCGCCGATCCGCTGGCGCTGGCTCTGCTGAAGTCGCCCGGAGAGATGGGCGCCGATATCGCTATCGGCTGCACCCAGCGCTTCGGCGTGCCGGTCGGCTATGGCGGTCCGCATGCGGCCTATATGGCGGTCAAGGACGCGCACAAGCGCTCCATGCCCGGCCGCCTCGTCGGCGTATCGGTCGATGCGCGCGGCAACCGCGCCTATCGCCTGTCTCTGCAGACCCGCGAACAGCACATCCGCCGCGAGAAAGCGACGTCGAACATCTGCACCGCCCAGGTGCTGCTCGCCGTCATGGCCTCGATGTACGCGGTGTTCCACGGACCGAAGGGCATCAAGGCGATCGCCCAGAGCGTTCACCAGAAGACCGTGCGTCTCGCCATGGGCCTTGAAAAGCTCGGCTATACCGTAGAGCCCGATGTGTTCTTCGACACGATCACCGTCGAAGTCGGCAAGCTGCAGGGCATCATCCTCAAGACCGCGGTCGCCGAGGAAGTGAACCTGCGCAAGATCGGCGAGACCAAGATCGGCATCAGCCTTGACGAGCGCTCGCGCCCGGTCACGCTCGAAGCCGTCTGGCGCGCCTTCGGCGGCGACTTCAAGGTGGAACAGTTCGAGCCGGGTTACCGCCTGCCGCAGCCGCTTCTGCGCACAAGCGAGTACCTGATGCACCCGATCTTCCACATGAACCGCGCAGAAAGCGAGATGACGCGCTACATCCGCCGTCTGTCGGACCGCGACCTCGCGCTCGACCGGGCGATGATTCCGCTCGGCTCGTGCACGATGAAGCTCAACGCGACCGCGGAAATGCTGCCGATCACCTGGCCGGAATTCTCCGAGATCCATCCCTTCGTGCCGAAGGAGCAGGCGGCTGGCTACCAGCACATGATCGAGGACCTGTCGGAAAAGCTCTGCGCCGTCACCGGCTACGACGCGATCTCGATGCAGCCGAACTCGGGCGCGCAAGGTGAGTATGCCGGTCTGTTGACGATCCGCGCCTATCACATCGCCAACGGCAACGGCCATCGCGACGTCTGCCTGATCCCGACCTCGGCGCACGGCACCAACCCGGCCTCCGCGCAGATGGCCGGCATGAAGGTCGTCGTCATCAAGGTGAGTGAAAACGGCGACATCGACATGGACGATTTCCGTGCGAAAGCCGAGCAGTACGCGGAAAACCTCTCGTGCTGCATGATCACCTATCCGTCGACCCATGGCGTGTTCGAGGAGAATGTGCGTGAGGTCTGCGAGATCGTGCACAAGCACGGCGGCCAGGTCTACTTGGACGGCGCCAACATGAACGCCATGGTCGGCCTTGCCCGCCCCGGCGACATCGGTTCCGACGTCAGCCACCTCAACTTGCACAAGACCTTCTGCATCCCGCATGGCGGCGGCGGTCCCGGCATGGGCCCGATCGGCGTCAAGGCGCACTTGGCCCCGTACCTCCCCGGCCATCCGGAAACGGACGGACATGAGGGTGCGGTCTCGGCGGCTCCCTTCGGCTCGGCTTCGATCTTGCCGATCTCCTGGAGCTACTGCCTGATGATGGGCGGCGAGGGCCTGACCCAGGCGACGAAGGTGGCGATCCTCAACGCCAACTACATCGCTGCCCGCCTGAAGGGTGCCTATGAGGTGCTCTACAAGTCGTCGAAGGGCCGCGTGGCGCATGAGTGCATCATCGACACCCGCCCGCTGGTCGAAAGCGCCGGCGTCACCGTCGACGACGTTGCCAAGCGGCTGATCGACTGCGGTTTCCATGCGCCGACCATGAGCTGGCCGGTTGCCGGCACGCTGATGATCGAGCCGACGGAATCGGAAACCAAGGCCGAGATCGACCGCTTCTGCGATGCGATGCTGGCGATCCGCGAGGAAGCCCGTGCGATCGAGGAAGGCCGCATGGACAAGGTCAACAACCCGCTGAAGAATGCCCCGCACACGGTCGAAGACCTGGTCGGCGAATGGGATCGTCCCTACTCGCGCGAACAGGCCTGCTACCCGCCGGGCGCCTTCCGGGTCGACAAGTACTGGTCGCCGGTCAACCGTGTCGACAACGTCTTTGGCGACCGCAATCTCGTCTGCACCTGCCCGCCGCTGGAAAGCTACGCGGAAGCGGCAGAGTAACGTCAACAAAGCCGGCGGGGCGCTCGCTCCGCCGGTTTCCTCAGCGCCGTCCGGCGCCCGTGGCAGCGCGCAGCGCGTGCCCTCATCCAGATTGATTCCCGAAATCTACAAGGATCGACACCAGGACGTGACGCGTTCGTCCGCCCGCGTTTTTGGAGGCGCGCACTTACCGACGCGTGGTCATTCCGGGAGGCAGGATGGTGTTTTCAATCCAGAAGCGGACGAAGGCCTCGGCAAAGTGCCTGTAGCCGGCGACCGAAGCAGGTTTGGCCACATAGGCATTGGCGCCGGCGCGGTAGCAATGGAGCACGTCGGTCGGATTGCTGGATGACGTCAGCACGATGACCGGGATCAGGACGGTCGCCTGCCCCCTGCGGATGCGCCGCAGAAGCTCGATACCGTCGCTGCCGGGCATTTTGATATCCAGGAGCACAAAGTCGAAATGGGTGCGGGCAAGCTGGGCGATCGCGTCGTCCGCATCCGCCGCCAGCACCAGATCGATGGTCTCGTCGACCTGTGCGAAGGCACGCATGACGAAGCGCGCGTCGTGCGCGTCGTCCTCCACCAAGAGCAGTCGCTTTGGCGTCGAGACCACCTGTTCCGCCCTAGTTTGCCTTCCGTAGCCGCCTCGGAAGAAGCACGATGAAACGTGCGCCTTCGCGGAAGGTGGTGTCAAGTCGGATCGAGCCGTCGTGGCTTTCGGCTATGCGCTTGGCAAGTGCCAGACCTATCCCCGTGCCGCCATAGACGGTCTCGTCCTTGTGCAGCCGCTGGAACACTTCGAAAATCCGAGTCGAAAAGCGCGGGTCGATGCCGATGCCATTGTCTTCGACCACCAGCTCAACGATCTGATCGGCGACGCCGCCGTGAATGCGGATCACCGGTTGGCGGTCGGTGTGCCGATACTTGATCGCATTGCCGATCAGGTTCTGGACCAGGCGGCGCAGAAGCTCCGGGTCCCCTTCCACTTCCGGCAGGTCGCCAACCTCGAAGGTTGCCTGCGCGTCCTGTATATCACCGGCCAGGATCGTCAGCGTCTCGGCAACAATGTCTGTGAGCCGCACCTCTGTCCAATGGGTGATCCGGTGCGCGATCTGCGCATAGTCGAGCAGGCTGTCGATCACCCTGTTCATGCGTTTCACGCTGTCGCGCAGATGACGCGCATTCTCGGCGAGTTCAGCCTGGCTTCCTGCCGCCAGATCGTCCTCGATCATTTCGGAGAACATGGAGATGTGTCTGAGCGGCGCTTTGAGGTCATGGGAGACCGTCGCGGTGAATTGATCGAGCGCCTCGTTCTTGTGCTCGAGTTCCTGCCGCTGGCGCTCGAGCGCGAGCTCGGCGCGTTTGAGATCGGTGACGTCGACGCGTGCGACGACGGTGTTACCGTCCTTCGCCTTGATATTCTCCACGCGCAGCCAACGATCATCGGCATAGCGGTATATCCTGGGTCGACCATCGGGGTGACGGAAATCGCGCAGGCGCGAAGCGATCCACTCGTCGCCCTCGCGGGTGCCCGGCAAGGCATCGGGATAATGGCCGCCCTGTCGCGCCAGAAGCAGGATCTCCTCGGCCGTGATGCCGGGCTTCAGCGCCGCGCCGGCCGGCCCGCAGATTGCCTGATACGCCCTGTTATAAACGACCAGCCGCTCTTGCCGGTCGAAAATGGCAAAGCCCTCTGGCATCGCTTCCAGCGCTGCGTTGAGCATATCGGAAGCCTTCTGCCGCTCGCCCACAGCCTCCGTGAGATCGGAAACGTCGCGGATGATGCCGATGAGCGCCAGTTCCTCGCCCTGGTCGTCGAGCAGCGGCGTCGTGCGAAGGTGGCCGGAAAATGTCGATCCGTCGCGCCTGACATAGAGATAGTTCGACGTCCGGGCCGCGGTTTCGTCGACGCGTGCCGCGCGGTTGCGCAGGCGCTTCTCGTATTCCGCGTCGTTGGCATAGATCAGCCGCACCGAGCGGTCGATGAATTCTTCTGAGGAATAGCCGAACTGACGAAGGGCGGCGTTGTTTGCGGAGCGGATGACGCGCTCGGCGTCGATGATGATCACCGGATCGGGAAACGTCTCGTAGAGCGCCTTGAAGACGAGATCCTCATTGAACGCCGCCATGCCCAATCCCCTGTTCCATGTTCAAGCATCTCAGCAGAAAAATGGCCCGGCGAAAACCGGGCCGAGCTATCCGTTTGAAGGAATGGAGGAAATTTAGTTGGCGCGCACTACCGCATCGCCCTGTGCGGCCAGAACCGCGAGGTCGGCGGGCTTCAGTTCGACCGATTCGCCGCAGCCGCAGGCGGACGTCTGGTTCGGATTGTTGAAGGTGAAACCGGAACGCAGCGTCGTGACTTCGAAGTCCATCTGCGTGCCAAGCAGATAGAGCACGGCTTCGGGCGCGACCCAGACCCTGGCGCCCTGATGTTCGATCAGGTCGTCCTTGGGGTTGGGCTCGGTCACCAGGTCGACGGCATACTCCATGCCGGCGCAGCCACCCTTCTTGATGCCGACGCGAATGCCCTTGGCATCGGCACCGGCGCCTTCGACGATCGAACGGACGCGGTCGGCGGCAGAATCGGTCAGGCTCATTACGGCAAAGCCCATGGGCTCATTCTCCTTGTCGTCACCGGGGTAAAGGCCCGGCGCCTTACAGAATCAAATGTAGTATCCGTGCCTTAACGGATCAATATGCGGCGCCGGCTCAATACCAGCCGACAGCGACCTGCGCCTCCTCGGACATGCGGTCCGGCGTCCATGGCGGATCGAAGGTCATCGAGACTTCGACGCCCGATACGCCCTCGACGGCGCCGACGGCATTCTCGACCCAGCCCGGCATTTCGCCGGCAACCGGGCAGCCCGGTGCGGTCAGCGTCATGTCGATCTTGACCATCCGGTCGTCTTCGATGTCGATCTTGTAGATGAGGCCAAGCTCAAAGATGTCGGCCGGGATTTCCGGATCGTAGACGGTCTTCAGTGCGGCGATGATATCGTCGCTGAGGCGCGCCAGTTCCTCGGTCGGGATCGCCGAATGCACGATGCCCTCGCGGACATCGACCTTTTCTTCCGTTGCATCAAGGCTCATATCGGCCTCCTGGACTTTCTCTTTTGGTTCAAAAGACTACGAGAACTCTTTGAACCTTTTACCAATTTCTTAGGCGAAAAACTTGCGTGCATGCTCCAGCGCGTCCGCCAGCGCGTCCACTTCGGCCCTGGTGTTATAGAGGCCGAAAGATGCACGGCATGTGGAGGTAACACCGAAGCGTTTCAAGAGCGGCTGAGCGCAATGCGTGCCGGCGCGAACAGCGACCCCGGCGCGATCGATGACCATCGAGACGTCGTGGGAATGGATGCCGGCGATCTCGAAGGCAAAAATGCTGCCCTTATCGGGCGCGTCGCCGAAAACCCGAAGCGAATTGACCGCCGAAAGACGCTCGCGCGCATAGGCCGTCAGGTCTGCCTCATGCGCCTGGATCGCTGCGCGGCCGAGCTTTTCCATGTAGTCGAGCGCGTAGCCAAGCCCGATCGCCTGTACGATCGGCGGCGTGCCCGCCTCGAAGCGGTGCGGCGGATCGTTATAGGTGACGTAATCTTCGGTCACCACCTCGATCATCTCGCCGCCGCCGAGGAACGGCCGCATCTCCTTCAGCCGGTCCATCTTGCCGTAGAGCACGCCGACCCCGGAGGGGCCGTAAAGCTTGTGGCCGGTCATCACGTACCAGTCGCAATCGATGTCCTGGACGTCGACCGGCATGTGCACGGCACCCTGGCTGCCGTCGACCAGAACCGGGATGCCGCGTTCGCGAGCGATGCGGCAGATCTCCTTGACCGGAACCACCGTACCCAGCGCATTCGACATATGGGTGATGGCGATGAGCTTGGTGCGGTCCGTCAGGCATTTGACGAAGTCTTCGACGTGGAACGCGCCGTTCTCGTCCACCGGCGCCCAGACAAGCTTGGCGCCCTGACGCTCACGGATGAAGTGCCAGGGAACGATGTTGGAGTGGTGCTCCATGATCGACAGCACGATCTCGTCACCCTCGCCGAGCTTCGGCATGCCGTAGCCATAGGCGACCGTGTTGATCGCTTCGGTCGAGGATTTGGTGAAGATGATGTTGTCGGGCGAAGGGGCGTTCAGGAAGCGGCGCACCTTATCGCGCGCCGCCTCATAGGCTTCCGTCGCGGCATTCGACAGGAAATGCAGGCCGCGATGGACGTTGGCATATTCGTTGGAATAGGCATGGGCCACCGCGTCGATCACGACCTGTGGTTTCTGCGCCGATGCGCCGTTGTCGAGATAGACAAGCGGCTTGCCATAAACGGTTCGCGATAGGATCGGGAAATCCTTGCGGATCGCTTCGACGTCGTAGGCAGGCACCGGTACGGAGTGTTCCATGTCTTTCAATCCAATTTCGCTACAGCGCCGCGCGTCATTCCGGACGCGCTAAGGTCGCTGTAACATGTTGAACTGCTGCATAATTCTATCCCGAAATCGCTTCCGAATTAAGGAATTACGCAATAGCCTTAGGCGTGCTTGTCGAGCCAGGTCGAGATGACGTCTTCGAGTGCCTCGACCAGCGCTTCGTGCTCTTCCAGCTCTTCGACGATCTCGGCGACGAAGGCGTTGACGAGCATCGCCCGCGCCTTGTTCTCTGGAATGCCGCGCGCCAGCATGTAGAAGAGCTGGGTGTGGTCGATGTCGGTAACCGTCGCACCGTGACCGCACTGGACGTCGTCCGCGAAGATCTCCAGTTCCGGTTTCGCCGACAGGTCGGCATCGTCGGACAAGAGCAGCGTGTTGCACGCCATCTTCGCGTCGGTCTTCTGGGCGTCCTTGGCGACCAGGATCTTGCCCTGGAAGACGCCCTTGGCGCGGTCGAACACGACGTTGCGGATGACCTCCGTCGAGGTCGTGTGCGGCACGTTGTGGCCGAGCGTGAAGGTCACGTCCGTGTGGCTTTCACCACCGAGCAGGTTGATGCCGCGCAGCTTGAAATCCGCGCCCTCGCCGCTCGTCTTGCCGTGGATCTCCTGGCGCACCAGCTTGCCGCCGGCATTGATCACGAAGAGATGCAGCTTGGCGTTCTTGCCGAGGTCGAAGCGGAGCTGGCCGAGATGGGTATCGGAAATGCCCTGCTGCTGCAGGATGATCCAGATGATCTCGGAACCTTCCGCAAGCGTCACGTCGCTGACAGACGAGACGAAGCTCTCGCCGGCATCGGTCGAAAGATGCCGCTCGATCACGGTTGCCTTGGTGTTGGCGCCGAAGGCGACCGGGAAGCGCGTATGCGCCTGGCCGAGGCTCTGTACCAGCTGGATTTCCAGCGGATCTTCCAGAGCAGTTTCAGCAGCCACGTCGATTTCGAGACCGCCGCGGACAAGACCGCCATTGATGCGGCCGATCGCGTCGTCAAAGCCGAGCACGGCGAGGCCGGCGGCCGCCGAACCGTCGAGCAGGCTGTCGACATAGGAACGGACGGTCACGCCATCAGGCAGGCTGGCCTTGACCTCAGCCTGGCCGTTGCGGACGGAAAGTACTGTCGAGCCCGGAACCAGCGCATCGACGCGATCGGCAAAGGCCGTCGGGTCGGCGGCCGGCACTGCGCGCAGCAGGGTGCGCAGGTCGGTATAGTGCCAGGATTCGACGCGGCGGGTCGGCAGGCCAGCCGTCTTCAGTTCGTGCACCAGCGTGTCGCGGACCGAGAGAACCGAACCATCACCCGGCAAATCGCCGATCTGCGCGGTATAGGCATCGACGAGCGCCGTCTCGGCGGCCGTCATCTTGATTGCCTGTTGCATATTCATTCGAACACTCCTTCAACAGGCGTCAAGCCGCGGCATCGATGATGTCGGCGTAGCCGTTGGCTTCGAGTTCGTGCGCCAGCATCTTGTCGCCCGACTTGATCACTTGGCCCTTGTAGAGGACGTGCACCGTGTCCGGAACGATATAATCGAGCAGGCGCTGGTAGTGGGTGATGACGACGACGGCGCGGTCCGGCGAGCGCAGCGCGTTGACGCCGTCTGCAACGATCTTCAGCGCGTCGATGTCGAGGCCCGAGTCTGTCTCGTCGAGCACGCACAGCTTCGGCTGGAGCAGCGACATCTGCAGGATTTCGGCGCGCTTCTTCTCACCGCCGGAGAAGCCGACGTTCAGCGGGCGACGCAGCATTTCCGGAGCGATCTTCAGCTCGGCTGCAGCTTCCTTGACGCGGCGCATGAATTCCGGCGTCGTCAGTTCGTCTTCGCCGCGATACTTGCGCTGCTCGTTCATTGCCACCTTCAGGAACTGCATCGTGGCGACGCCGGGGATTTCGACCGGATACTGGAAGGCGAGGAAGATGCCCTTGGCCGCACGCTCGGAAGCGTCGAGCTCCAGGATGCTCTCGCCGTTGTAGAGGATGTCGCCTTCGGTGACTTCGTAGTCTTCACGGCCCGAGAGGATGTAGGAGAGCGTCGACTTGCCGGAGCCGTTCGGGCCCATGATGGCAGCAACTTCGCCTGCCTTCACCGTGAGGTTCAGGCCACGGATGATTTCGGTGCCATCTTCGGCGATGCGGGCATGCAGGTTCTTGATTTCAAGCATTTCTATCGTCCTCTTGGGAAACGAACGTTTGTTCGCGCGCAAACACGACGTGCGCGCCATTCAATATTCAGTTCAGGGCCTTAGCCGACGGAACCTTCCAGCGAGATGCCAATCAGCTTCTGCGCTTCGACGGCGAATTCCATCGGCAGTTCCTGGATGACTTCCTTGACGAAGCCGTTGACGATCAGCGCGATCGCCGCTTCGGTCGGGATGCCGCGCTGCAGGCAGTAGAACAGCTGGTCCTCGGAGATCTTGGACGTCGTGGCTTCATGCTCGAACTGCGCCGTCGAGTTCTTCGCCTCGATATAGGGCACGGTGTGCGCGCCGCACTTGTCGCCGATCAAAAGCGAATCGCACTGGGTGAAGTTGCGGGCGTTCTCGGCCTTGCGGTGGGCCGAGACCTGGCCGCGATAGGTGTTTTCCGAAACGCCGGCAGCGATGCCCTTGGAGACGATGCGGCTCGACGTGTTCTTGCCGAGGTGGATCATCTTGGTGCCCGAGTCGATCTGCTGGTGGCCGTTCGAGACCGCGATCGAATAGAACTCGCCGCGCGAACCGTCGCCGCGCAGGATGCAGGATGGATACTTCCAGGTGATCGCCGAACCGGTTTCGACCTGCGTCCAGGAGATCTTGGAGTTCTTGCCACGGCAATCGCCACGCTTGGTGACGAAGTTGTAGATGCCGCCCTTGCCTTCCTTGTCGCCCGGATACCAGTTCTGCACCGTCGAGTACTTGATCTCTGCCTCATCGAGGGCGACGAGCTCGACGACGGCAGCGTGAAGCTGGTTCTCGTCGCGCTGCGGCGCCGTGCAGCCTTCGAGATAGGACACGTAGGCGCCCTCCTCGGCGATGATCAGCGTACGCTCGAACTGGCCGGTGTTCTTCTCGTTGATGCGGAAATAGGTGGAAAGCTCCATCGGGCAACGAACGCCCTTCGGCACGTAGACGAAGGAACCGTCGGTGAAGACCGCGGAGTTCAGCGTCGCATAGTAGTTGTCGGTCGTCGGAACGACGGAGCCGAGATACTTCTGCACCAGCTCGGGATGTTCGCGGATCGCCTCGGAGATCGACATGAAGATCACGCCGGCCTTCTTCAGCTCTTCCTTGAAGGTGGTGACGACCGAGACGCTGTCGAACACGGCATCGACGGCGATCCTCGACTTCTGCACGCCGGCGAGGATTTCCTGTTCCTTCAGCGGAATGCCGAGCTTCTCGTAGACCTTGAGAATTTCGGGGTCGACCTCGTCGAGCGACGTCGGACCGGTGAGGCCCTTCGGCGCTGCGTAGTAGTAGATGTCGTTGAAGTCGATCTTCGGATAGCTGACGCGGGCCCAGGTCGGCTCCTCGAGTGTCAGCCAGCGGCGATAGGCGCCAAGGCGCCACTCGAGCATCCATTCCGGCTCGTTCTTTTTGGCCGAAATGAAGCGGATGATGTCTTCCGACAGGCCCTTCGGGGCCTTCTCGACTTCGATGGTCGTTTCGAAGCCGTATTTGTACTGGTCGACGTCGATCTGACGGACCTGATCAATGGTCTCCTGCACGGCAGGCATGTCGTTCTCCAATCTTTCCGGATCCAAGGTCCGGTAGCTTGTCAACACGATGCGACTGAGCGCACCGCTTATGTAATGGCTAAAAGGCGCTTTTCACCCTGTTTGCCAAGCGGAAAATTGCTTTTCCGCAATTTCGTCCCGTCGTCCGCGTCAGGCGGCCTGCCCCGGTGCCCGGCGTCGTGCTGCTACCTTTGCAAAGGCCGCGGCGCAACGTTCGATGTCAGCCGCGGTCGTCGCCTCGCCGATCGAGATCCGCAGTGCACCCTGGCGCGGATCGTAGCCCATCGCCGTCAGCACGTGACTCTGTCCCACCTTGCCGGACGAACAGGCCGATCCGGCCGAAAGCGCGACGCCTTCGAGATCGAAGGCGATCTGTCCCGTCTCGGCTTTCAGGCCAGGGAGCGTGAAGAATGTCGTGTTGCCAACGCGCGAAACGTCGCGGCCGTGTATGACCACATCCGTTGCCGCTTTCAGCATCTCGCCTTCGAGCTTGTCGCGCAACGCTCCAACGGCGCTCATCCGCTGGCCAACGCCTTCGCCGACCTTTCTGGCGGCGGCGGCAAAGCCGGCAATCGCCACAGGATTTTCAGTCCCGGAACGATGCCCCTTCTCCTGCCCGCCGCCGCGGATCAGCGGTGCGGGCATCAACACCTCGCCGCGCGCCACCAGCGCGCCTGCGCCTTTCGGGCCACCGATCTTGTGCGAGGAGAGAATGAGAAAATCGGCGTTCAGCTCTTCGATCGCCAGCGGCAGCCGGCCCGCGGCCTGCACCGCGTCGACGACAAGTATACCACCTTTGGCGCGAACGATTTCGGCAATCTCGGCAATTGGCTGAATGATGCCGGTCTCGTTGTTGACCAGCATGACGGCGACCATCGGCAAGCCAAGTTCACGGTCATGCGCTGCGAGCAGTTCGCGAAGCGCCTGAAGATCGACGACACCCGCCGAGGTCACGGGGATTTCGCAAACGGCTTCGCGCGCAAAGCGTCCGCCTTCGCGTATCGCAGGGTGTTCGATCGCCGACGCGTATAGCCGGCTGATCTTGAGCGGTGTGCGGCCCATGCGGAAATCGGGCGTCAGCACCAGATTGGCCGCTTCCGTCGCCCCGCTGGTAAAGATGACGCTGGCAGCTTTCGCACCGCAAAGGGCGGCCACATCGCGGCGGGCATTTTCGATGAGCGTGCGCAGCGCACGGCCCTCGCCGTGGACGGAAGAAGGGTTGCCGACGAGGTCGATCGCGAACAGGCAGGCCTCGCGCGCTTCGCTCAGAAGCGGCGCCGTGGCATTCCAGTCCATGTAGATGCGCGAACCCGACATGATTTCCTTCGCTAGACCAACAGGCCGCAAGCCGGCAACCTCTGGCGATGCATTTTCCTTGAATTTTCCGCGTCGCTTGCCTTAAGAGACGAAGCACAAGGCGGAATGCCCGCACAGAAGTTTTGAACGGTTCTAAACTAGGTTTTAGAAAAGCTGACTGCTTTCGTCAAGACTGATCGCGATCTGAACCCAAGATTCGAACCAGGAACACTCCCGGAGAGCCAATGCCCGAAATCATTTTCAACGGACCCGCCGGCCGCCTCGAAGGCCGTTATCAGCCTTCGAAGCAGAAGAGCGCCCCGATCGCCATCATCCTGCACCCGCATCCGCAGTTCGGCGGCACGATGAACAATCAGATCGTCTACCAGCTCTTCTATATGTTCCAGAAGCGCGGCTTCACCACGCTCCGTTTCAATTTCCGTGGCATCGGTCGCAGCCAGGGTGAGTTCGACCACGGCGCCGGCGAACTGTCGGATGCGGCGTCCGCGCTCGATTGGGTGCAGAGCCTGCATCCGGATTCCAAGAGCTGCTGGGTTGCCGGCTATTCCTTCGGCGCCTGGATCGGCATGCAGCTCCTGATGCGCCGTCCGGAGATCGAAGGCTTCATGGCCGTGGCACCGCAGCCGAACATCTACGACTTTTCGTTCCTGGCGCCCTGCCCGTCCTCCGGCCTGATCATCAACGGAGATTCCGACAAGGTCGCGCCGGAGAAGGACGTGAACGGTCTCGTCGAGAAGCTGAAGGCGCAGAAGGGCATTCTCATCACCCACCGCACGGTGCCCGGCGCCAACCACTTCTTCAATGGTCAGGTCGACGGACTGATGGGCGAATGCGAGGACTATCTCGACCGTCGCCTGAACGGCGAACTGACGCCGGAGCCGGCCGCCAAGCGCATTCGCTGACCGTTTGGTAGATTGAGCAGTAGAGCCGTGCGTTCTTCGGACCGCACGGCTCTTTTCGTTTGCGGCGAGCTTTGCGTACGTTTGAGCGCTGCGCCGCGTCGCTGTTACCCTCATTTAACTCCGAAGTCCGGTCGTCCTTCACCCGGTGGGGTGATTTCAGAGCCGCGCAAACGGCGTATGGTGCAAGTCTGAGCTGTTTAAAGGACGGCAGGGTTATTTGGAGTTGATCCGTTTGTCCGTGCTGGCGTGCGCGTCACGCCAGGCGCTTTTTTGGGGGATCGCGATGACGGGAATGTTGGGCGTTTCATTTGGCGAACCGAAATGGCAGACCCTTCCGGACACTCCGGCGCTTCCAGCGGCCACGCAGAACGGGTTCGTACCGGTATCGGGTGCGGAAATCTGGTACTCGGTCTACGGCACAGGCGAGCCCATCATCATGTTGCATGGAGGCCTGGCCAATTCCGACTATTGGGGGCGCCAGGTTCCTGAACTCGCCAAGTTCTACCAAGTCATCGTTCTCGACAGCCGCGGCCACGGCCGCAGCACCTGGGACAACCTTGTCGGTTACGACCTCATGGTTTCCGACGTCGTCGGGGTGATGGAACAGCTGAACATACCCAGAAGTGCCATTGTCGGCTGGAGCGACGGTGCCATTACCGGCCTCAAGCTGGCGATGCTGCATCCCGAGCGGGTCAGCGGCGTATTCGCCTTCGGGGCAAACAGCAACCCGTCCGGAACCTTCGATCTAACCAATAGCGCCATGTTCAACGCATACGAGGCCCGGGCCCGCGTCGAGTACGAGCGGTTGTCCCGCACTCCCGGCGGATACGCTGCCTTCTATGATCAGATGCTGAAGATGTGGACCTCACAGCCAAACATGACGGACCGCGATCTCCAGGGAATCCGGGTTCCCGTCTGGGTCGTGGATGGCGATCACGAGGAAGTCATCAAGCGAACGGATACACTGTTCATCGCCGACAACATTCCGAACTCCGGTTTGCTGATCCAACCGGAAGTCAGTCACTTCTCCCTCTTGCAGGATCCTGACCAGTTCACTCTGGACATTCTTCGCTTTCTGCAGGCGAAGGGTATCGGCAAGACATCCAGCGCGCTTGCGGACGCCAGTCCAATCTATGCTTGAGCCCGCGGCCCCTAGGGGCGACCGACCCACTGCGGCACGGTCGGATTGACGACCGTGGTCGGCGTCTCCGTGCATTCGACCCGATTGCGCCCGTTTGCCTTGGCCGAGTAGAGCGCCATGTCGGCGCGCTGCATGACGGGATCCAAGGCCTCGCCGCTGCCGACGGCGGTGACGCCGAAGCTCGCCGTCACGCGCGCTGCTTCCGGCAGGCCGGCGATTTGCTGGGACATGATGGCAGCGCGCATGCCGTGCGCGACGACGCGCGCTTCTGACAAGTCCGTGCAGGGCAGAAACACCGCGAATTCCTCACCGCCAAGGCGGCCTGCCACGGCACGGTTCGGCATGACGTCCATCAGCACCCGCGCAAAACGACGGATCACCTCGTCGCCGGCGAGGTGGCCATAGGTGTCGTTGACCAACTTGAAGCGATCGAGGTCGGCGAGGATAAGCGTGCCCGGCGTCTGGGTCGCACGCGCATGCAAGAGCGGCATGACGCGATCCATGAAGCCACGGCGATTGTAGAGCCCCGAAAGCAGGTCGATTTCCGAACGGGCCTGCACATCGTCAACGATGTCCTTCACCATCACGCCGAGCATGGCAAGCCCTGCCCCGACGATCAGCATCGCGCCGAGTGCCTGGGAAATGAGCGCGAATGGGCTCGAGACGTAGTCCTGGGCGGTGACGCCCGAGCCGGCCGCAACGGCGGCATAGATTTTCACGAGATAATAGAGCGAGCAGAGCGCCAGAAGACCGAAAAGCAGCCAGTCGGAGAACGAGCGTCGCCCCGAGCGCAGCACCACGGACGCGGTCCACACCTGGATCAGGAAGAAAGGCATCTGGTAAGGGATGGCGTGCTGCCAGGTGCCGCGCGGCAAATCGTAGATCTCCATGTCGAGCGCAACGCCCACGACGAAACACGCGGCAAGCACCGGCCAACGCACCGGAACCTGATAGAAGAGGCCGAGGCCAAACCGCAGGAGACAGAAGCCGCCGAGCACGCAGGCGAAGGCGCCGATGGCAAAGAGCCGCGGTGTCGACGAGAAGGGAACGATCGCTTCGCAAACGGCAGCAAGCGACGCGACGGTAAAACCGGCCGCGCACCACAGCGCCGCGCGGCGCTGTCGGCTCTTTACGGCAATGGTGAGGAATGCGACCGTGAAAATCTGCGCAATGATAAAGTTCACAGCCAGCAGAGAGATCGCACCACCCATCGAAGAACCCGAAACCTTCGTCCTGCGGCTAGCCGCCTTTCGCCACCTCCGGTGGTCGCGGAGGCCGATCCTAATTGGCCGATGCGAAGAATTGATTAATCCATTCGGTGGATAGCATATACCGTTTCGGGCCTATCAGCGAGCAGGTCTGGCGGCTTGTTTTCCGCCCGTGACAGGCCGCCGGACCCCGGTCGTTCCCGGATAGGTCAGCGGCAAGCCCTGCAGCGATCTTACGGCGAGATAGGCCCAGGCCTCAGCCTCCATGGAATCGCCGTTAAAGCCGGCGTCCTCCGCCGGCAGCACCGCTGCACCCTCTTCCTTGGCGAGCGCCGCGAGGTCGCGCATGATCACCGGATTGAGGCGGCCGCCGCCGCAGATGATGTAGGTCGATGGCCGCTGCGGCAGGTGTACGGCCGACTTGAGGATCGCCGCTGCGGTCACATGGGCAAGCGTGCGGGCGCCGTCGGCAAGACCGGCGTCGCTTCCCGTCGGCGGCGCAAAATCGTTTCGGTCGAGCGACCGGCGCTGCTTCGCGGTGAAAAAGGGATTGGCGAGGTAGCGCTCCGCGAGATCGGGAAGAACGGCGCCCTCGCTGGCGATCATGCCGCCCTGGTCAAAGGGAATGCCGGCATGTGCCTCGACCCATTGATCGATCAGCGCGTTGCCCGGGCCGCTGTCATAGGCAACGAGCGTTTCGCCCGCGCCGATGAAGGTCAGGTTGGAAATGCCGCCGATATTGACGAAGACGACCGGCGCCGCGAGACCGGCTGCACCCCGCGCCAGAGCGGCGTGATAGGCGGGGATCAGCGGCGCGCCCTGCCCGCCATGCACCATGTCGTTGGCGCGCATGTCGTAGACGACGTCAATAGCCGTTTCGCCGGCAAGCAGCGGGCCGTCGCCGATCTGTACCGTCAGGGCCTCGTCGGGACGGTGTAGCACGGTCTGCCCGTGGAAGCCGATCACGTCGATAGCCGTCGGCGACAGGTCGTTTTGCTGCAGGAAGGCTTTGACTGCTTCGGCATGCCGCAGCGTCAGGTCGCGCTCAAGCTGCGACAGCGCGCCGGGCCTTTGATCCCGTTGCGTGATCGTCTTTGCGTCGACCAGTCCCTGCTTCAGCCGGTCGCGAAAGCGGGCGTCATAGGCAAAGCCGGCGGAGGGGCCGCGCTCGACGATGTCTTCGCCGTCGGTCCTCAGCATGGCGACGTCGATGCCGTCCATGCTCGTGCCGCTCATCAGGCCGATTGCCGTTCTTGTCCGTGTCATGCCGTCAACATTTCCAGAATCACTTTTGAAGTGATTATGCGCGGAAACAGTGCTAAACGCCCGTTCGTTCAAAAACTTCCCCGCAAGAGAGACAGAATATGTCCGGTTTCAAGTCCGATTTCCTTCACACCCTCAGCGAGCGTGGTTTCATCCACCAGATCTCCGACGAGTCTGGCCTGGATGAACTGTTCCGGAAGGAAATCGTGACGGCCTATATCGGCTTCGACCCGACCGCACCGAGCCTGCATGCCGGCGGTCTCATCCAGATCATGATGCTGCACTGGATGCAGGCGACCGGCCATCAGCCGATCTCGCTGATGGGCGGTGGCACCGGCATGGTGGGCGATCCGTCCTTCAAGGATGAGGCGCGCCAGTTGATGACGCCGGCGACGATCGAAGCCAACATCGCCAGCATCAAGACGGTCTTCTCCAACTACCTCACCTACGGCGACGGCCCCAAGGACGCGTTGATGATCAACAACGCCGACTGGCTGCTCGGGATCAACTATCTCGAGTTCCTGCGCGACGTCGGCCGTCACTTCTCGGTCAACCGCATGCTGTCCTTCGACAGCGTCAAGACGCGGCTTGATCGCGAGCAATCGCTGTCGTTCCTCGAGTTCAACTACATGATCCTGCAGGCCTACGACTTCGTGGAACTGCACAAGCGCACCGGCTGCCGGCTGCAGATGGGCGGATCGGACCAGTGGGGCAACATCATCAACGGCATCGACCTCGGCCACCGCATGGGCACGCCGCAGCTTTACGCGCTGACCTCGCCGCTGTTGACGACGTCGTCGGGCGCCAAGATGGGCAAGTCGGTCAACGGCGCGATCTGGCTCAACCCGGATATGCTGTCGGCCTATGACTTCTGGCAGTACTGGCGCAACACCGAGGACGCGGACGTCACCCGCTTCCTGAAGCTCTATACGACGCTGCCGATGGCCGAGATCGAGCGGTTGTCGAAGCTTGGCGGGTCGGAGATCAACGAGGTCAAGAAGATCCTGGCGACGGAAATCACCGCCATGCTGCACGGCCGATCGGCCGCCGAGCAGGCGGCGGAAACCGCGCGCAAGACCTTCGAGGAAGGCGCGCTCGCCGACAACCTGCCTTCGGTCGAAATCCCGACCGCCGAGCTCGAAGCCGGCCTTGGGCTTTTGACGCTGATCGTGCGCGCCGGCCTCGCCGCCTCCAACGGCGAAGCCCGTCGCCATGTGCAAGGCGGTGCCGTCAGGATCAACGACGAGGCGGTCACCGATGAGCGCCGCCTCATCGGCACCGGCGACGTCACCGCCGACAATGTCGTCAAACTGTCGCTCGGCAAGAAGAAGCACATCCTCGTGCGCCCGGCCTAAGCCGAGCCTCAACGAGTAGATGACTGAGGCCGGCCCTAGCGCCGGCCTTTTTCATTGGAACTCGAAGATGCTGCGGAAGACGCCCGGCGCGATGATCGACAAGGGGTTGACCGTCAGCTTCGGCTGATTGAAGGGGCCGTTGAGCTTGAAGGTGATGCCGAGCAGGCCGCGGTCGCGGCCATTTCCGAGCAGTACACCGATCAGCGGCAGTTCGCCAAAGATACGGTTCAGGCCATAGGCCGGCATGAAGGTGCCGGTCATATCCATGATGCCGTTGTTGTCGCGCACCGTCCCCTGGAAGGTCGCGCCGACATCGGTTCCGCGCAACACGCCGCCGTCAACGCGGATCGCGCCGCGGTCGAGCGCCAATTGGGCGAAACCGCGCTCGAAGCGGGCCGAACTCACGTCGATGTCGCGGCGGACCGCTTGATTGAGGCTTCGCCCGTCGGCGCCTGTTGGCGTCGACACCATCGATTGCAGGCGTTGTTCACCAACGAGCTGGAACTTGCGGATGTCGACGCTCCCGCGCCAGGAACGCCCGCCACGATCGCGCAGTTTGAGATTGAGCAGGCCGCCGCGCATGTTCTGGTAGATATCGGCAAAGCGCGCCAGCGCGCCGGCGTCGCCTGCGGTCAGCTCAAGCGTATTATCGGCGCCGGCCTTGGCGATCCGGGCGACAAGCGCCTGACCGCTGCCGGTGACAGCCGAAAGATTGACGTCCTCGATCTGGCTGCCGCGTTCGGCATAGACCAGGTTCACATTCGACAGGGATTCGCCGTTGAAGCCGGTGACGCGATCGAGCTGGGCCTTGATGGTGATGTCGTCGCCGCCGCCCTGGCTCTGGTCGCTTCCCGCCTTCATCTGCGCGAGGATCGGCCTGATGTCTGCAGCCGCGCCGCTGAGCGTGGCCGTATAGCCCCCCTTGCCGCGGTCGACCGAAACCTTGAAGTCGTCGCCCTGGGCCAGTCGGACGTTGTCGAGGCGGGCGGAGACCAGTCCGCCGCCGTCCACCTGCAGATCACCCCGTGCACCGAAACCGTCTCCGGCGACGGCAAAATCGGAGATGACGACGGTGTCACCGGACTTGCTCGCCGTGAAACGCGCCTCCGCCGGAATGCCGGCTCCTTTGCTCCAGCCGATCCACGGCAAGGACAGAGCGGCCTTTGCGAGCCCGATCTTCGCCTCTACCCGATCCTGATCGCCAATCGTCACGTCGGCACTGATCGGTCCGGAGACGATCTTCGACAGGCCCGGCGCCAGCTTCTGCCAGACACCCTGGTCCAAGGTGCCTGAAATCTCACGCGAGCGCTTGACCTTCGAATCGCTATCGACCGGTTCCGTCAACGCAATGCTGACCTTGGCGCCCTCCAGTTGCGCGTCGGCATCGAGCACGGCCTGCTGATTGTCGACCCGGAACGTTCCGACGAGGTCGGATACCGGCCGGCCATAGAACGCCCTGTTGACGCTGACCTTGTCCAGTTGCATCTCCACCTGCCACAGCGGCTTGGGCGGGCGCTGGTCCGAGATCAGGCCGAAGCGCGCACCGACAAGCGCGGTGAGAGGACCGCTGAAGTCCTCCGGGAGCAGCGACGTCTTTTGCAGTGCCTGGATCGGTTTGTAGGTGACGAGTTCGGCAATCGCATCCGCAGCACCTCCAACCTCGATCTTCATCTCCGCCATCAGCGGCTTGGTGTAGACATCGGGAAGGATGAAGTCGCCGCCGTTGAGCGCCACGGACCGTCCCGACGGGAAATAGGCAGTGCCCTGCCCGATCTCAACCGTCATGCGCTGGCCGCTCAGCTTGAACTTGCCGGAGGTGTCGCGCAGCGGCGGTATCTCGCCGGTTATGTTGATGCGGGTGTCGTCGATGTCGAAGTTGATGTTGAGCTCCTGTTCGTTGAGCTTCAACTCCCCTTCGTTGTTGGCAATCCGGCCTTCGGCAACTGACACTTCGATGCGCGCATTGGTGACTATGCCGCCGAAGAGGTTGCCGATCGCCCAACGGCGAGCGCCCTTGGCGATCCACCACGGCCACAACTGCTTGACGGCCGTCGCCTCCATGCGGTCGCTGACGGCGGCAAAGCTGATCTGCGGCGAAGTCTTGCCGAAGGCGACCGAAAGCGAGCCATACATCGAGCCAAGCGGGCTCGACACGGCGAGCTGATCGAAGATCAACCGGTGGGTGTCTGCGGTGAACCGGCCGCTTGCCTTGGCATCGAAGGTCAGCGGCTGATCGGTGACGTCTTCCGGGGCCGAGCTTGCGTTCTTCAGGAGGAGATCGATCGCGAAGCCATTGTCCGTGGCGCCGGCAAGTTTGTCGAGGTCGATGACCGCGCCGGTGAACGGAAAGGTCGAGCGGCCGATCTTGACGACCGATGGCAGGATCTCGACCGCGGAGCGCCCGAAATCATAGGCGATGTCCATTTGCGACGGATTGAGCGTCGAGACGAGGCCGCCGGCATGGAAGGTGCCCTTGGAGGTGCGCACTGCCACGCGCAGATCCGGCTTCGCCTCCCCGACTGCCCGCGTCGCGTTCAACGTCAGCCCTGCCGTCGCGTCGATGCCAAAGGCCTGCTCCGCACCCGACTTGCCGTGGTAGAAGAACGGCGCGAGAGGCAGATTGGTGATCGCCGCATCAAAGCCGGTCACGTGCCCTCTCTGGCCAAGCGCGTCGGCGGTGATATCGACCTCGACACCATCGACGGTGGCGCTGCCCTTGACGCTCATCGAACCGCTGGCATCCCGGTTGAATTCGAGTGCGGAGGCGACGACCGGAACGACGCGGTTGCGGGCGCCGACGACGGAAAAACTGAAGTCGGAGAGTGTTACGGTCTGGCTGCCCCGCCCGGCCGCCATCTGCGACATGCGGTCGACATGGGAGAACAGGGCCTCGAGCGCATCGCCGACATCGGCGATACGGATCTTGGTGAGATCGAGCGGCTCGCCCCGAGGAAGGAGCCCGGTATCGAAATCGCCGCCTTCCGCTTCAAGGCTGGAGACGGCGATGCGGCCGGTCATCAGCGCCAATGGGTCGAGTGCGATCGAGATCGAGCGAAGCTTCGCGACGGGTTGGCCGGATGCCGCTTCGCTGAGCGCCACCTCGCGGGCCTTGAGCGCAATCGCGCCGCTTGCCGTCACGCGCACGACCGTGCTGCCGACGTCGGCGCGGTAGGCGTCTCCGAGCGCAGCATTGAGGGCCGTCCGGGCACGCGCGTTCAGCGTGCTGTCCATCATGCCGCTTTCGATCACGGTCACGAGGATCGCCCCTATGATGAGGGCGAGCAGGGATATGGACAGGGCAATCTTGGCACAGAGACGCAGCAGGGCGCGCTTGCGTGGTGCGTGCACGATCATGGGATCGTGAGCCTGCGCCGAAGGCAACGCATGCAGCGCGACGATGTCTTTCTTGCGAAAGCCGACTTTTTCGCCGCGGATCTCACTCATCAGCGCGGACGTCCTCCGTTCGATACGAGCTTTTTCGCCGCGCCTTCTTTTCAATCGTTGCGGACGGCTGGTTCTCGTTTCCTGTAGACCACATGTCGTCGTGCAGAGTCACCATGAGACGCGGGACCATGCTGTGGAAAGCCACCACCCTCAACGGGAATCGCGCGGGCGAGCGACTGCAACGTTTCGTAGCGGCTGACGCCGTCCGAAACCTGTCGAATCTAGCACAAATGCGCTGGACGGCAGTCGACGAATTTCGATATGCCCTACAGCGCGGCGTGCCTTAAGAGGCGCGCAGAAGTCGCTGTAGAACTTTGAGTTGCCGCAGATTTCGCATTGATCGGCAACGATCAAGGGCCACATGCAGTAGCGTCCGATTGTCTGCAAAACTTGGCAGAAGGAAGGTTTAATCATGGCAAGACCCGCTCCCGGAGATGTCGCTCCCGACTTCACGCTGCCGCGCGATGGCGGCGGCACGATCTCGCTTTCCGCCTTTCGCGGCCGCCCCGTCGTGCTGTTTTTCTATCCGAAGGACGATACGCAGGCCTGCACGCTGGAGGCGATCTCGTTCTCCGAACTTGCCGAAGAGTTTGCCGCAGCCGGCATAACGCTGATCGGCCTCTCCCCCGATTCGGTGAAAAAGCACGATCGCTTCGCCAAGAAGCACAACCTCACAGTGACGCTCGCTGCCGACGAGGAAAAGGCGGTGGTGACTGCCTACGGCGTCTGGGTTGAGAAAATGATGTACGGCCGCAAGTACATGGGCGTCGAACGCAGCACCTTCCTGATCGGCGCCGACGGCGTCGTCGTCAGGGTATGGGAAAAGGTGAAAGTCGACGGTCACGCCCAGGAGGTCCTGGCCGCCGCAAAGGCCCTCTGAGGAAACCCATGACCGAATTGCCCGTGTTTCACAGCCTGCGGGGCGGCGCAGTCGAAGCGATTCGCGCCGCCGACCTCGAGGTCAAGACGGCGCTTGCGCAAGAAACGGCACGGCGCTGGCAGCGCCGCACGCTGTCGCTGCGCTCGCCGCTCGACCGACCCGTTCCGGTTCGCCCCGGGCGGCCGGACAAGCCCGTACTGACACCGCCGACGCAGGTGAAGCGGCGGTCGCTCGGTTCCCTCAAGGGCCGCATCGCCTTGCTGCACTCGATCGCCCATATCGAGTTGAACGCCGTCGACCTGGCCCTCGATATCGTCGCCCGCTTTGCGACCGAGCCGGTGCCCAATTCCTTCTTTGACGGCTGGATGCGCGTCGCCTTCGAGGAGGCCAAGCACTTCCGGCTGGTCCGGCAGCGGCTGAACGATCTCGGTGCAGACTATGGCGACATGCCTGCCCATGACGGGCTCTGGCAAGCGGCGCACGATACCCGCAACGACCTGACGGCCCGCCTTGCCGTGGTGCCGCTCATTCTCGAAGCGCGCGGTCTCGATGTGACGCCGGCCCTTCAGGCCAAGATGCGCGAAACCGGCGACGTCGAGAGCGCCGCCGTTCTGGATGTGATCTACGAAGACGAGAAAGGCCATGTTGCCGTCGGTGCCAAATGGTTCCGTTTCCTCTGCGCCCGCGAGAAGAAGGATCCCGCGGTGACCTTCCAGGCGCTGGTGCGCGCCAATTTTCGCGGACCATTGAAGGCACCGTTCAACGACATTGCCCGCGCCGAGGCAGGCCTGACGCCGTCCTTTTATCGCTCGATGACCGCCTCGACCAACCGATAGCCGCATCACGCAACCGCAATCATCCTTACCAATTGTTAACCCTAACGAAGTGTAATGATCCGCAGGTGATGCGAGGCAACGCGCACATGGCGGGAGAGAACGGGTGTCTGGACGTTCGGCAAATCGTGCCTTCGGAAAACGTAAGGAAAATCACGTTCTGATACTGGCAAGTGGCGACAAGGTTCGCCACATGACGGTTCGTCCCTGGATGGCGGCAATCGCCGTATCCTTCGCCGGCGTCTGCAGCATCGGCTATCTCGCGGCCACATCCTATCTGGTCCTGCGCGACGATCTCATCGGCGGCACGATCGCCCGCCAGGCGCGAATGCAGCACGAATACGAGGATCGAATCACGGCATTGAGAGCGCAGGTCGATCGCGTCACCAGCCGGCAACTGCTCGACCAGCAGGTGGTCGAAGAAAAGGTCGAGAAGCTGCTGCGCCAGCAGATGGCGCTGACCTCGCGCAACGGAAAGCTCGGCGCCCTGGTCGAAAGGGCCGAAAGTTCCGGCCTGACGACGGAAAGCAACGGGACCCCGGAGATTGAACCCCTCGCCTTTGAGAAACGGGCCGACGCCAGCAGCGGCGGCGTAAAGGCGATCGAGAAATTGATGGGCCTGAGCGGCGCGTCGGTCACCGGTGCAATTCGTCCCGCTCCCCTCGCCTATGCCGCACCCGATGCGGCCGAATCGACCTCGGACCGTGCCGACCGGATATTCTCCAAAGTGACGCTGTCGCTGAAGGACGTCGAACTCGAACAAATGGCGCGACTGAAGCAACTGACGGATGGTGCTGCAAAGACGTCGGGTGCGATTCGCTCGATCGTCGGTCGGACCGGCGTCGACCTGCCGGTCGGCGATGTCGCAGCAATGGTCCCCGTCGCGACGTCTGACTCTGTCGATAGCGCCATTGGCGGCCCGTTCGTCGAACCGGCGAATGATGACGAGTTCGGCCAGTCGCTGGCGGCTCTCGATACGGCTCTTCTGGAACTGGAACGGACCCGGGCGCAGGTCCGCGCGCTGCCGTTCGGCAACCCGTCTCCGGCGAGCGACATCACCAGCGACTTCGGCAACCGTCTTGATCCGTTCCTCGGTCGCCTGGCGCTCCATGCCGGCATCGACTTCCGCGCGACGGTCGGCACGCGCATTCGCGCGGCCGCGCCCGGCACCGTGACGAATGCCGGCCTGACCGGCGGCTACGGGAACATGGTCGAAATCGACCACGGAAACGGCGTGTCGAGCCGATACGCCCACCTTTCCGCCGTTCTGGTGAAGGTTGGCGACCAGGTGACGGAAGGTGAAGTCATTGCCAAGTCCGGCAATACGGGTCGTTCCACCGGTCCGCACCTTCATTATGAAATCCGCCTGAATGGCGAGGCGGTGGATCCCATGCGCTTTCTCGATGCCAGCCGGAAGCTCGCCTCCTACATGAACTGACGGGTCGTTTGGCTGTCTCCAGGTCTTGCGCGGCTTGACAAGAAATGCGACAGATTCGCCACTATTTACCTTTTGCTGCTTCAACGTGCTGGATTTCTTGACTTTCAGCGACGTTCAGCTTATGAGCGCGGCCACGTCTCGTGCGTTTTCCATCGATCGATCAGTGTTCTATTGAACCGGAACGGAAACAGATTTCCCTTTGACCAATTTTGCTGACCTTGGCCTGAGCCAAAAAGTTCTCTCCGCTGTCACCGATGCGGGCTACACAATCCCGACCCCGATCCAGGCTGGCGCCATTCCGCCGGCCCTGCAGCGTCGTGACATTCTGGGCATCGCCCAGACGGGAACGGGTAAGACCGCTTCGTTCGTGCTGCCGATGTTGACGCTGCTGGAAAAGGGCCGCGCGCGCGCCCGCATGCCGCGCACGCTCATCCTGGAGCCGACGCGCGAACTCGCCGCCCAGGTCGCGGAGAACTTCGACAAGTACGGCAAGAACCACAAGCTCAACATCGCGCTTCTGATCGGCGGCGTTTCGTTCGATGAGCAGGATCGCAAGCTCGAGCGCGGCGCAGACGTTCTGATCTGCACGCCCGGCCGCCTGCTTGATCACTTCGAGCGCGGCAAGCTGCTGATGACCGGCGTCGAGATCCTGGTCATCGACGAAGCCGACCGCATGCTCGACATGGGCTTCATTCCCGACATCGAACGCATCGCCAAGATGATCCCGTTCACGCGTCAGACTCTGTTCTTCTCGGCGACCATGCCGCCGGAAATCCAGAAGCTCGCCGATCGCTTCCTGCAGAACCCGGAGCGCGTCGAAGTCGCCCGCCCGGCCTCCACGGCACAGACGGTGACACAGCGCTTCGTCGCGGCGCACGCCAAGGATTACGAAAAGCGCGCGGTGCTGCGCGATCTGATTCGCGCCCAGGACGATCTGAAGAACGCCATCATCTTCTGCAACCGCAAGAAGGATGTCGCCGACCTCTTTCGGTCGCTCGAGCGTCATGGCTTCTCGGTCGGCGCCCTGCATGGTGACATGGACCAGCGCTCGCGCATGGCCATGCTTGCCGGCTTCAAGGACAACAATATCACGCTGCTCGTTGCATCCGATGTTGCTGCCCGCGGCCTCGACATCCCCGATGTCAGCCATGTCTTCAACTTCGACGTTCCGATCCATGCGGAAGACTATGTTCACCGGATCGGCCGCACCGGCCGTGCCGGTCGCTCTGGCGCCTCCTTCACGCTTGTGACCAAGCGCGACACGAAGTTCTCCGATGCGATCGAGAAGCTGATTGGCCAGAAGGTCGAATGGCTGAACGGCGACCTTTCCAATTTGCCCGAGCCGATGGAAAGCCACGACAGCGGTCGCCGCGATCGCGGTCGCGATCGCGATGGCCGCAAGGACCGGAAAAAAGATGGGGATCGCGGCCCGAGGGCTCGCGCCGATCATAAATCCGATACCGTGCGTGTCGATAGTGAGGCCGAAGTTGCAACAGTCGTGGAAAGGGCGGAATCGGTGAAACCGGCACGCAGCGCAGAAAACAAGCAGGGACAGAACAACCGCGCCGATCGTCCGGTGCGCGCATCGAACCCGGCCAACGATGACAATCGCGATCGCCGCAACCGTCACCGCCGCGACTATGATGACGGCCCGACGCCCGTTGGCTTCGGCGACGAAATCCCCGCTTTCATGCTGATTGCCGGCAAGGCCTGATTAAGCCTATGGGCCTGCCGGGCATCGATTTTCCGGGTCTCGGCTGCGGACTTGCAATCGTGCGCGACGGCAAGATCCTGCTCTACAAGCGCGTTAACGCGCCTGAAGCCGAGCACTGGAACATCGTCGGCGGCAAGGTCGATCATATGGAACGCTCGGAAGCCGCAGCGCGGCGCGAGGCCGAAGAGGAAAGCGGCCTCCAGATCCGTTCGAGCGAGTTCCTCTGCCTCAGCGAACAGGTGATCGAGGCTGACCGCCAGCACTGGATCTCGATGATCTATGTGACCCGGGACTTTATCGGTGAGCCTGAACTCACCGAGCCGGACAAGCTTTCCGCTCTCGGCTGGTTCGATCTCGATGCCCTGCCCCAGCCGCTGTCACGTTTTACGGCCGACGCAGTCGATGCGTTGCGCAGGCTGGAGCACAAGAGCGCCGTGCGTTCAAGCGAAGGCACAAAGGACGCTCTAGCACTTTGATTATAGAGCATCTTTCCGCCTCCAGTGATTCCACTTGAGAGCGGGATGCTCTAGCGGCGCAGTCGTCGCGGATTGCCTCCGCTGGCGGGTTTATCCTCTATTTTCTCGATCGTAACGCTGCTTCATAGGCAAGCCGCACCCAGCGCGCCATCTCGTCGGGGTCGTCAAAGGCGTCGTCCGGTATGCTCCAATAGGGCATCTTCACCGGCTTGCCCTTGCCATCATAGGCCCATTGCCGGGAGCCGGCCGCCTCGAAGGTCGGCGCCGTCTGCTCGTCCCCCTTCAGGAGGATTTCTCCGTCCACCTCGAGTGCGAAGATGATGCCCTGGCAATAGATCCCCTTGCCGCCGAACATCCGCTTGATGGTCACCGGCCCCAGCGTCTCGAACATCTCCTCGATGGCAGCATTGTCCACGCGTTCATTCCTCCAGGATACCGCCGGCAGCCACAATCTGCTCCGGCGTGTCGAGATCAAGCCGCGCCGCCGAACCAAGCTCGACATCGATGACCGGCAGTCCGCACTTCTCGATGATGTGCCTTGCGCCAACGTCTCCAACCAAAAGACGGACAGCGGAAAAGGTTTGCCGCGGCAGGATGACCGGATTGCCGCGTTGCCCATCGGCGGTTGCCCGAATGACGGCGCGGCCGCCTTCGGCCGCAAAACGATCGAGCAACCTGCGCAGATCGCCGCTGCTGACGCCCGGCATGTCGGCGAGCATGACCAACATGCCCGCGGATCGCTCGTTGATGGCCGAAAGTCCAATCGTCAGAGATGAGGCCATTCCGGACATGTAGTCTGGATTCGAGACGAGCTTCGCGGGCAGACCCTCCAACGCAGCGCGGATATCGGTCTCGCGGTGGCCGGTGACCACGACAACCCCGCCGGGGGCCGCAGCAATCGCTGCCTCGACGCTGCGGCGAACCAGCGGCACGCCGTCAAAGGTCGCCAGCAGCTTGTGCCCGCCGTCCGGTCCCATCCGGCTGGCGCGGCCGGCGGCCAGAACGACGATCTCGACCGGTCCTAACGGCAACGCCGTTGCTTTTTCGCGCGGCTGCGGCCGGGTCGGGATTTCGCCGAGCAAACCACCGACGCCAAGGCCGGTTATGTCGTCGAAGCTCGGCCACTCGCCGGCGAGGATACGGTCGAGGATCCAGTCGAATCCGTTCTCGCGCGGGCTGCGGGCGCATCCGGGCGCCCCGATCACGGGGATCTCGCCGACACGGCCAAGAACGAGAAGATTGCCGGGATCGACGGGCATGCCGACATGATCGACGACGCCGCCTGCCCGACGAACCGCCGCGGGAATCACATCATCCGGATCGACGACAGCGGAAGCACCGAAGACCACCAGCAGGTCATGGTCGGCCTGGAGTTCGTCGATTGCCGCGGCGACCGCGCCTTCCGTGTGTGCGACGCGTCGCTCGGTCACAAGCTCGCTTCCCGATTGCCGCAGGCGAGCCGCCAGGATGGTTTTCGTCTTGTCCATGACCTGGGGTTTCAGTGTCGGCAACTGAGTTGCTATTAGCGCTGCGCGTCGCGCGGAAAAGGGTTTTACTTCGAAGGCGGCATGGCTCCGGAGCAGCTTCTGTGCTTCCTCGACGAGTTGGCCGGCCACGGCGAGTGGAATGATCTTGATCGTCGCGACCATGTCGCCGGCCTGCACAGGCACATGGTCGGCAAGGCAGGCGAGCGTGATGGCGGGGTCGATGCGGTTCAATCGGTTGACGGTGTCGCGCTTCGCGACGAAGAGGCCGGCAACCCGAGAGTAGACGTTCACACGCCCGGTTGCCGCCTGAGAGAAGCGCAGGTGGTCGGGTGCAATTGCCGCCGCAATGCGCGTTGCGGCCTCGTCTTCCATGAGATCGCCGGGGTCAAGGCGCGCAACAACCACCTCCAGCGTGCCGCAGGCGATCAAGGCGGCGATATCGGCGGGCGAAAGCCGGTGGCCCTTCGGCAGCCGGATCTCATCCGTCTTGACCGCATGCGCCAGCATGGCGCCCTCCGCTTCGCTGGTCTTGACCGGCCCGAACCTCACGCAATCACTCCTTTGACATGGCTGGTATCGCGGCGCCGTAGCGCCTCGATGATTTCGGCCAGGATGGCGACGGCGATCTCGGCCGGGCTCGCCGCACCGATATCGAGGCCGATCGGTGCGCGGATGCGGGCTATGTCAACATCGGAAACACCGGCCTGTCGCAACCGTTCGACCCGTGTCGCATGGGTTTTCCGGCTGCCGAGCGCGCCGACGTAGAAACAGCCGGCTGCAAGGGCGATCCGGATTGGTTCGTCGTCGATTTTCGGATCATGGGTGACGGCCAGCACGGCGGTGAAGCGGTCGAGCGGCCTCTGTTTCAGGGCATCCTCGGGCCATTCGGCGATGAGCTCGACGCCTGCGAAACGTTCCGGCGTTGCGAAGGCAGTACGCGGATCGATGATCGTCATGTCGAAACCGGCAACGGGCGCCAGCTGGGCCAAGGCCTGTGAAATATGCACGGCGCCGATGACGAGAATGCGTGGCGGCGGCAAGTAGACATTGAGGAAGAAAGAGCCCTGCTCCGTCTCCACGATCCCGGCCTTGCCGGATTGCAGGGCGCGCGCGACCGGGCCGCGCCAGACATCCGGACAATCATCGCCCTCAAGATAGACCTGGCTGCTGCTGCCGGCTAGAGCGCTGACAGTGACAACCGCCCGACGCGCCGAACGCGCCGCATTGAGTGCTTCAAGAATGCTCCGTTCCATCGCTAGCCTTCGACCCGTTCAACAAAGACCCGAATCCTGCCGCCGCAGGAAAGCCCGACGCGCCAGGCGGTTTCGTCCGCAACGCCGAAATCGAGGATCCTTGGCGCGCCCGAAGCGATCACATCTGCCGCTTCGGTGATGACGGCGCCTTCGACGCAGCCGCCGGAAACCGAGCCCTGAAAATTGCCGTCGCCGTCGATCACCAGATGGCTGCCGACGGGGCGCGGCGCCGAGCCCCAGGTTTCGATCACGGTGGCAATCGCCACCTTGCGCCCTTCCTTCATCCAGGCTTGGGCGATGTCGAGCGGGTCCAGAACATTTGCAGCTTCCAGCATATTGTCACCCTCCCGCCGGACCGATCAAGATCTGAGGAACCGCCGCGGGTCAGCCTGCCGGGAACCCTGCCCGGAAAGCGCCTTCACCAGTTCCCCAATCGATTCAAGATTGTGCACCGCCCGGAATTCGTCAACATGCGGCAGCATCGCTCTGACGCCGCGCGCACGCGCCTCGAAGCCGTCGAAGCGCAGCAGCGGGTTGAGCCAGATCAGCCGGCGGCAGGACCGGTGCAGTCGATCGATTTCGATTTCAAGATCGCCCACATCGTCACGCTCCAGGCCATCGGTGATCATCAGCACGATGGCGCCTTGTCCGAGCACGCGCCGCGACCAGCGTCTGTTGAATTCATGCAGCGTTTCGCCAATGCGCGTACCGCCGGACCAGTCCTTCACCGCAGCCACGCAGTCGTCGATCGCGGCATCCGGATCGCGATTGCGCAACTGGCGGGAGACATTGGTCAGCCGTGTGCCGAACAGGAAGGTGTGCACGCGCCGCCGCTCCTTGGTCAACGCATGCAGGAAATGCAGAAAGATGCGGGTGTATTGGCTCATCGAGCCGGAGATGTCGGCAAGCACGACGAGCGGCGGATGCACCACACGCCGCTCCCGGAACCGCGGCAGGATCAGTTCCCCGCCGAAACGCATCGCGTCACGCATGGTGGTGCGCGGGTCGATGCGGATCTGCCTCTTTGATGGACGGAAGCGACGGGTTACGACGCGGTCCATCGGCAGCGTCAGCGCGGCAAGGGCGCGCTTCGCCGCGGCAAGTTCGGCAGCACTCATCTGCGCAAAATCGGCCCGACGCAGCAGCTCCCGGCCCGAAACCGTGAAGCGCGCATCGATATCGATCTCGGGTTCCTCACGTGGCGGTCGATCCGCTTCGTGCCCGGAAAGCAACGCATCGCTAACGCGTGTCTCGCCGGCACGCCGCTGGTGCCGCTCGCTTTCGCGCTCCGGCGCCAGCGGCGACATCATCGCGATCATCTTCTCGACGAGGCCGCGCGAGCGCCAGAACAGCCGAAAAGCTTCGTCGAACACCGGCTGGTCCTCGTGGCGCTTCACGAAGACGCATTGCAGTGCGGCGTAAAACGCGTCCCGGCCGCCGATCCCGATCAGTGCCGCCGCATCGATGGCATCGGCGATGGCACCGGGCCCGATCTTGATGCCGGCGCGACGCAGGGCGCGTGCGAAGAAGACGATGTTGTCGGCAAGCCGGCCGTCGCTTTCCCCAAGCGGCGGGACAATAGCACCGTCCCTGTGCGGCTCCCGCTCCTCCATGGTCAGCCCGCCGCCAGCAGTTCCGCCTTGACTTCGGCGAGCAGCTTGCGCCCCTCGGCACCCTCTATCCTGGCGATGTCGTCCTGATACTTGAGCAATGTTCCGAGCGTATCGGCGATCGTTTCCGGATCGAGCGCCAGCCGGTCGAGTTCCGTCAGCGCCGTTGCCCAGTCTATGGTTTCGGCGACGCCGGGGTTCTTGAAGAGGTCGATCGTCCGCAGCCGCTGCACATAGGCGATGACTTCGCGCGACAGCGTCGCGTTGCAGCCGGGCACCTTGCGGCGGATAATTTCCAACTCCTGCGCCGCCTTGGGATAATCGACCCAATGATAGAGGCAGCGTCGCTTGAGCGCGTCATGAATCTCACGGGTGCGGTTGGTGGTGATGATGACGATTGGCGGTTCGTCCGCACGGATTGTTCCAAGTTCCGGTATCGTGACCTGAAAATCGGACAAAACTTCGAGCAGGAACGCCTCGAAGGCCTCATCTGTCCGGTCCAGCTCGTCGATCAGGAAGACAGGCGCGCGGCCCGCACTGGAAGAAATTGCCTGCAGGACCGGGCGGCGGATCAGGAAGCGTTCGGAAAAGATATCGCTTTCGATCCGTTTGCGATCGACCTTGCCGGCTGCTTCCGATAAGCGGATTTCCAGCATCTGTGCCGGATAATTCCATTCGTAGACGGCCGAGGCGACGTCGAGGCCCTCATAACATTGCAGCCGGATCAACGGCCGATCGAGCGCCTTTGCCAGAACCTTGGCGATCTCGGTCTTGCCGACGCCTGCTTCGCCCTCGAGAAAGAGTGGGCGCTTCATCCTGAGCGCCAGAAACAGCACCGTCGCGAGCGCCGTTCCCGCGAGATAGTCATGCGCCTCCAGCAGCGCCATCGTCTCCTCGATGGACTGCGGCAGGGCTGTGGTCGCCTGTGTCGCCATGTCTCCTCCGCCACGGCCCGAATCGATAACTTGATGTTGAAAAGCGAATGAATTCACTCTTCCAACTCAAAGGCTTACGGCGATCTTCTCATGTCTCGATGGGCACGAAATCTCGCCACGTAAAACTTATAGCGAGTGGTATCCGCGGTCCACATAAATGAGTGGCGGCCGCGCCGGTCCGATGGCGACATCGACGACTTCGCCGAAAAGCACCAGATGCGTGGCGATCGTCTTCACCTCGATGAGCCGGCAATCGAACGAAGCGATCGCGTTGGTGAGGATCGGAGAGCCTGTCGTCAGCTTGGTCCACTTGCCAAGGGCAAAGCGCAGATCCATGTCGAGCTGATCGCGGCCGGAAAAAGCGTGTGCCATGGCGCGATGTTCGTCGCCAAGCAGATTGAGCGCGAAACTGTCGCTGCGCGTGAAGATCTCATTGCGCGGATTGGCGCCGTTGAGGCAGGCCAGAATCGTCGGCGGACTGTCGGACACGGAGCAGGATGCGGTGACCGTGACGCCGCGCCGCTCGACACCATCGGCCACAGTGATGATCTGCACGTGACCGGCCAGGCGACTCATGGCGTCGCGGTAACTGATGGGGTCCAGCCGGCTCTTGTCCAACAATTCTTTCTCCGAGCGAAGTCAGCCACATACATAGACAGTACCGGGAAATATGAAACCCGCTGCAAGGAGAATCTTGCAGATCTGCGACACGGCAGCGACGCGGATAGAACCATCCGCGGCCGAAGTCACATCTTTTCCTTTGACGCGGCAGGGCACATCCTTAAAACATGCGGCCACTACCGTGCCGCGCGCCAGTCGCGACCGGCACGGATAAGGCAATGTTTGGGCTCGCCGCAGGGTCAGGATCCCTCCTGATCCGGGGAAAATGCGGCAGCGGAGAAAATGAATGCTTCGATCGATCGTCGCCAGCCTTGTCGTGGCCGGACTGGTACAGGCCGCACCCGCCGCGGCAGCCGGCATCAAGGTGGCCGTCGTCGCGCCGGTCGAAGGCCCGTTTGCACCTCTCGGCAAGCAGATCATCGATGGCGCCGCATTCCAGGCCGGCGATCGCGGCAGTGAGATCGTCGTCATTCCAGAGACCTGCGATACGGCCGGCAACGAAGCGCTGACCAAGGCGCTGCTTGCGGCCGGCGCCGAGGCAGCGATCGGGTTCCTCTGCACCGAAAGCCTGGACGCGACCCTTCCGGCACTTGCCGAAGCGGGCCTTCCCACCATCACCCTCAGTGTGCGTTCCGATGTCCTGATGGAAGATGCGCTGAAGAAGAAGTGGCCGCTCTTCCGTCTTGCGCCGAGCGGCAACGCCGAGGCTGCCAGCATCGTCGACACCATCGTCCAGCGCTGGAAGGACAAGCCGATCGCGTTGATCGACGATGGAACCATCCACAGCCGGGAACTGGTCGAAAGCGTGCGCTCCGCTCTCGGTGAAATTGGGCTGACACCGGTCTTCACCGACACCTATCGGCCCGCCCAGGAGCAGCAGGTCAACCTGGTGCGGCGACTGGTGAAGAGCGGCGCGACCCATGTCTTTACCGGTGGCGATAGACAGGACACGGCGGTGATCGCGCGCGATGCAGAAGGCGAAGGCGCGGGCCTCGCGTTGCTCGGTGGCGACGCGCTGAATGCCGCCGATCTCACCGTGCCGCTCGCCGATGGCGTTTTCGCGGTCACCCTGCCGGACGCATCGCAATCACCCGAGGGCAAGCCGGTCGCGGACGCCTTGCGCGCCGCCGGAACCGAGCCGGATGGCTACGTTTTGTCCGCCTTTGCGGCGGTCTCCCTGCTCGAGCAAGCCAAGGACCAGGCGGAAAAGGACGACAAGCCCCTTCTCGACGCATTCGCCAAGGGACCCTACCCGACCGTGCTCGGCCCCATCGTCTTCAACGCGCAGCACGAGCGCGCCGAAAATCCCTATCGCCTGATGCAGTGGCAAGGCGGCCGCTTCGTGCCGGCGCCCGCCGAAGGAACCGCCCAATGATGCGCACCGGACCGCTGAACCTGATTACCGACGTCGCGGGCCTGACGGTCGGCAATGCCGAGGATCATCGGCTGAAGTCCGGTGTCACCGCCATCGTCTGCGATCCGCCGGCAACGGCAGCGGTTCAGGTGCTGGGCGGCGCGCCCGGAACGCGTGAAACCGATCTGCTCGACCCGCACAATACGGTGCAGACAGTCGACGCTCTGGTGCTTTCCGGCGGTTCGGCCTTTGGCCTCGACGCTGCGTCCGGAGCCCAGGCCGCGCTGAGAGAAATGGGCCGCGGCTTTGCCGTCGGTCCGCACCGGATACCGATCGTGCCCACCGCCATCCTGTTCGACCTGATCAACGGTGGCGACAAGGACTGGGGACGTTACCCGCCCTATCGCGAACTCGGCTTCGAGGCGGTTCGTCGCGCCGGCCCGTCGTTCGCGACCGGAACCGCCGGCGCCGGTACCGGCGCTCTGACTGCCACCGTCAAGGGCGGCCTCGGCTCGGCATCGACCGTTCTGCCGAGCGGTATCACCATCGGCGCGCTCGTTGCGGTCAACGCGTTGGGCTCGGCGACTGTTGGTGATAGCAGGCATTTCTGGTCGGCGCCCTTCGAGCTTGATGGCGAGTTCGGTGCACTCGGCCTGCCGCATCCCCTGCCCGCTGACGCCGCCGATATCCGCATCAAGTTCCGCGACCGGCAGTCCGCCGCCGCCAACACGACGATCGCCGTCATCGCGACGGATGCGGTGCTCACAAAGGCCGAGGCGAAGCGCCTGGCAATCGCCGCCCATGACGGTTTTTCCCGAGCGCTCTGGCCGGCGCACACGCCGCTCGACGGCGATCTCATCTTTGCGCTTGCCACCGGCGCCAGCGGCAAGACCCCCACACTTGAGGATTTCATCGACCTCGGCGCGGTGGCGGCATCGACGATGGCACGCGCCATCGCCCGTGGCGTTCACGACGCCGCCCCGGCAGAAAACGACCTCATGCCGTGCTGGTCGCAGCTCAGCTGACGCAGCTTTGATCGCAGGCATGTTGTTTGCGCGGCCAGCCGGTGCTATTGCGCGGAAAACACGCTGGAGTGCGCCATGACCCACCCTATCCGCATTGCTCCGTCGATCCTGGCGGCCGATTTCTCCAAGCTCGGACAGGAAGTCCGCGACGTCGTCGATGCCGGCGCCGACTGGATCCATCTCGATGTCATGGACGGGCACTTCGTGCCGAACATCACCTTCGGCCCCGACGTGATCAAGTCGCTGCGCCGCTACACCGATGCGACGTTCGATTGCCACCTGATGATTTCGCCCGCCGATCCGTTCCTCGAAGCCTTCGCGAAAGCCGGCTGCGATATCCTCACCGTGCATGCCGAAGCCGGTCCGCACCTTCACCGTTCGTTGCAGACCGTTCGGTCGCTCGGCAAGAAGGCCGGTGTCTCGCTCAACCCGGCAACGCCGGAAAGCGCCATCGAATACGTGCTCGATCAGGTTGATCTCATCCTGGTCATGACCGTGAACCCGGGCTTTGGCGGACAGAAGTTCATCGAAGCTACGGCGGAAAAGATTCGCCGCATCAAGGCGATGATCGGCGATCGTCCGATCGAGATCGAAGTCGACGGCGGCATTACGCCCGACACGGCGGCTTTCGCAACCGGCGCCGGCGCCAACGTTCTCGTCGCCGGTTCGGCGATCTTCAAGGGCGGCTCCGTCGAAGCCTATCGCACGGCGATCGAGGCGATCCGCACGCCGGCTGAAAATGCCTATCGATGAAGCCGCGCGCGGCACTACCCAGCGTGCTCTTGCTGGGCGCTGCGGCAGCCGCAGCGCCGGCCGTGGCGGGCGACTATGCCGCGCTCCAGCCGATCGGTTTTTCGGCCGACGGCAATGTCTTCGCCTTCGAGGAATACGGCGTTCAGGATGGCTCCGGCTTTCCCTATTCGACCATCTATGTGATCGATACGCGCAATGACAGTTTCTTGCCCGGCGCGCCGGTGCGTGCCGTCAGCCGCGAGGACGGCAGCCCGCTCTCCAAGGCGCGTCACGAGGCACGCCGCCGTGCGGCACCCTTGATCGACGCCTACCGCCTGGCTGATGCACCCGGGCTGCTTGCCGCCTATAATCCGATCACCGAGGCGAACGCCAAGCCGCTGGCGCTGACCTACGATTCCTTTGCGGCCGACGAAGGGTTCCGCGAGACCTATTCGGTGACGCTCGAAGAGAAAACCTTCGAGCCGGAAGGCATCTGCAAGGACTTCCTGAAGGAGGTCAAAGGCTTTCGTCTGTCGATGACGGTGAAGGCCGGCAAGCCGGCAACAGACATCCTGCAGGACGATAGCCGCTTGCCCGAGAGCCGCCGCTGCCCCACCGGCTATCAGGTCAGTGGCGCCGTCACCCATCGGAATGACGACGGCTCCGAAACCCACGTCATCATGGTTCTCGTCAAGTCGCTCGGCTTCGAAGGCACAACCGATGGACGCTGGATCGCGATCCCGACCCGGATCGCGAAATGAACGACGCGGCGGCCGGCGTCGAGGCAAAAGCAGATCTGGCGCCAGTAGGCGCCCTACATCGACGACGGTTCGCCCGATCCCTTCCGACGATGCGGGAGCTTGTCATCGGTGCGCCGCTCTGGGGCGGCGCGATGGTGCTTTCGGCCTGGTGTGGCCTCTGGCTTCGCGAGCGTGCTCTCACATTTCATCTGTCCGAGCTGCTTCTGATCTTCGGCTTCGGGGCGCTTCTGGCCTGGGCGCCATCGCTGTTCCTGGCTCGACTTGCAGCCTTGGGGCGTCGGCCGGAAACACGTTTTGCGGCTTACTTCTTCTTCCTTTCGCTCGGCACCGTCGCGATGACGGCGATGCTCTATGCCCTCGACTATCGGCAGTTTTACGCCCAATGGCACGCGCCTGCCGGCACCAGGACCTGGTTTTTCCAGTTCGCCTTCACCTCGCTCATCGCGTTCTACCAGTTTCTGGTGATGGGGCTTCGCCTCTATCTGCCCCTTGGTGGTGCTATACTCGTCGGCGTCAGCCTGTGGCTGGCGAGCGAGCGCACGAGCCAAACGCGTTGAGCTTCACGGCTATCTTTGCTAGAGGCACGGCCATCCTCCACTGACGACGAAAGCTAAAGCCCATGATCCCGCGCTACTCCCGTCCGGAAATGGTGGCCATCTGGTCGCCGGAAACGAAATTCCGCATCTGGTTCGAGATCGAGGCTCATGCCTGCGATGCACTCGCCGAAATCGGTGTGATCCCGAAGGATGCAGCCCGCACGATCTGGGAAAAGGGCGGCGCTGCCACCTTCGACGTCGCGCGCATCGATGAGATCGAAGCCGTCACCAAGCATGACGTCATCGCCTTCCTGACGCATCTTGCCGAATTCGTCGGCCCGGACAGCCGCTTCATCCACCAGGGCATGACCTCGTCCGACGTGCTCGACACCTGCTTCAACGTCCAGCTCGTCCGCGCGACCGATCTGCTGCTCGCGGATCTCGAGCATCTGCTCGAAGCTCTGAAGCGCCGCGCTTTTGAACACAAGGACACGGTGACGATCGGCCGTTCGCACGGTATCCACGCCGAACCGACGACGTTCGGCGTCAAGCTGGCGCTTGCCTATGCCGAGTTCGACCGCTGCAAGCAACGCCTGCTGGCCGCACGTGAGGAAGTCGCCACCTGCGCGATCTCCGGCGCCGTCGGCACCTTCGCCAACATCGATCCGCGCGTGGAAGAACATGTCGCCAAGGCGCTTGGCCTGAAGCCGGAACCGGTTTCGACACAGGTCATCCCGCGCGACCGTCATGCCATGTACTTCGCCACCCTCGGCGTCATCGCCTCGTCGATCGAGCGCCTGGCGACGGAAATCCGTCACCTGCAGCGCACCGAAGTGCTCGAAGCCGAAGAGTATTTCTCGCCGGGCCAGAAGGGCTCGTCGGCAATGCCGCACAAGCGCAACCCTGTACTGACCGAGAACCTGACGGGTCTCGCCCGCATGGTCCGCGCCTTCTCGGTACCGGCAATGGAAAACGTTGCCCTCTGGCACGAGCGCGACATCTCGCACTCCTCCGTCGAGCGCATGATCGGACCGGACGCGACGGTGACGCTCGACTTCGCGCTTGCCCGCCTGACCGGTGTGATCGACAAGCTGCTCGTCTACCCCGAGAACATGATCAAGAACATGAACAAGTTCCGCGGTCTGGTTCATTCGCAGCGCGTGCTGCTGGCGTTGACCCAGGCAGGGGTATCACGTGAAGATGCCTACCGCCTCGTGCAGCGCAACGCCATGAAGGTCTGGGAACAGGGCAAGGATTTCCTTGAGGAACTACTCGCCGATACGGAAGTCCGTGCAGCGCTTTCCGAGGAAGACATCCGCGAGAAGTTCGATCTTGGCTACCACACCAAGCACGTCGACACGATTTTCAAGCGCGTCTTCGGCTGAACCTGACTGTGCGCGGGTCACGCGCCCGCGTTGCATTTCATGAATATGCCCGCATTTGGCGCACGTCGCTCAAATGCGGGCATTTCTTTTAGCGCGATGTTCAGTGATCGTGTGTGACGATCCGGGCCTGTCAATTCAGGTTCGAGGATCACATGGCCTACAAGGACAGTACGGAGCGTGCGGCAGCACGCACACAGACGAAGATCACCGGCATGGTCACCTGCAAGACCGGGTCCAGCAACGGCGTCGTCAAGGACCTTTCGGACGAAGGCATCTGCTTCCAGCTCTATTTCGACATCGGCGCCAAGACGGGGCAGGAAGTGACGATCAGGAGCGAGGAACTGGGCTTTCTGACCGGCATGGTACGCTGGTACCGCGGCGACAAGATCGGCATCAAGCTCAATCTGTCGTCCAACACGGCGGCGCAGATTTCCTCCTACTACAAGCACTTTCGCTAGAGCAATTCCAGGAAAAGTGCGAAACGGTTTTCCGTCCGGAATTGCGTAATTTCAAAGACCTAGATCACTTCATTGTTTCGATGAAACAATGAAGTGATCTAGGCCGTAAGACCGGTCTTCGCTCACGCTTGAAAGCGCCGCAAGTCGATTGACCTGCGGCGCTTTTCGCGTTGATAGGTTGCGTCGGCTCTCGCTGTGACTCGCCTATCGTGAACCGGCGCGCGGACCTGGCTCCACCATCTTGCGATAGATATGCCATGTGGCGTGGCCGAAGATCGGCATGATGACGGCAAGACCGACGAAGACCGGGATCGAGCCGATCACCAGACCAGCCGCGATGATGAAGCCCCAGAGCGCGACGGGTACCGGATTGACGAGGGTCGCGCGGATCGACGTTTCCACCGCCGCGACGGCGCCGACATCGCGATCGATCAGCAACGGGAAGGATACGACCGTTGTCGCGAGCACGATGACGGCGAAGACGAAGCCGACGGCGTTGCCGACGAGGATCAGGTTCCAGCCCTGTTCGGTACCGATGATGCCATTCCAGAACGCAGCGATCGAAGCCGGCGGTTCGGCCCCGAAGATTTGTACGTAGAGCGCCTGGGCCACCAGCAGCCAAACAATGAAGACCACGAAAAGCATGGCGGCAACGGCCATGATCGATGGCAAGGCTGGAGAGCGATGCAGGCGAAGCGCATGCGGCCATGAATAGTCCATGCCGAGTTCACGCCGTCGACTGATTTCGTAAAGACCGATCGCCGCGACAGGGCCGATCAGGGCAAAGCCCGAGACCAACGGATAAAGCAGCGGCAGCATGTTTGCGCCTGCACTCCAGGTAATCAGCACGGCGCCGGCAATCGGGTAGATCAGGCATAGAAAGACGTAGTGCGACGGTTTTTCGCGAAAATCTTCAAATCCGAGACGCAAGGCGTCGAACACATCCGAGACACCAATCTTCTTTATCCCGGGGTGGGCGACACTCGCATCCGCCCCCGACAGAACATGGAATGTTGTCATGGCTCACTCCTCAACGAACTAGAGCGGCCGCGGAACAGAGATGCGACGAAACAAAGTCGCACCGACCGCGACCGTCATGGCGATTATACAGAAAATGAAGGCGCTGTCGCCTGCTGCCTGTTTCTCCAGTCGTCACCGATCCAGGGATGAAAACATCCAGTCCTTCGAGGTGCTGCTGCGACCATGGCGCCTCTCAAATAGCGCACGGCGTTGCAGGTCTTGACTTCGGCCGCTTTCAGCGCCACATCGCGGCCACTATGAAAGTATCCGACGCCCATATCCTCATTGTCCCTGGCTACACCAACTCCGGACCGGAGCACTGGCAGACCCGCTGGGAGCGCAAGATGTCCACCGCGCGCCGCGTCGAGCAGGCGGAGTGGGCAAAGCCCGTGCGTGAAGATTGGGTGGCGCGCATGATCGAAGAGGTCAATGCGGCGGAAAAGCCGGTCGTCATCGTCGCCCATTCGCTTGGCGTCGCGACCGCCGTGCACGCCCTGCCCCACTTCAACAAGCCGATCGCTGGCGCCTTCCTGGTAGCACCTCCGGATGTGGCCAATCCAACGATCCGCCCGAAGCATCTGATGACATTCGGCCCCTATCCGCGTGATCCCCTGCCGTTCCCGTCGCTGATGGTTGCAAGCCGCAACGATCCTTTCGGTTCCTACGAACACGCAGACGATATCGCCAATGCCTGGGGTTCGCTGCTCGTCGACGCCGGCGAATCGGGCCATATCAACACCGAGTCCGGGCATGGCCCCTGGCCGGAGGGAACGATGGTGTTCGCTCAGTTCCTGAGCCGCCTGAAGCCCTGATGCTTCGCCGCCCCGGTTGACGGCTGCTGCGACTTCCCATTAATCCGACGTTCATTGTCCGCGGTCATCATCGGTCGGCATGGCAACGTGACTCGTCGTCAAAGGGCGTTGAGCGCTGTCGAATCTTGATTTGCAGCCTGATTTCCGGCTCCCGTGCCTTGGAAATGCGGCCGCAAACGCTGGACATGGGATAAGTGGCCGTCAACGAAGGTCTCACCAAAGGTGCGCGTGGTGCGCCAGCGAATTCGGATGTTCTCACGCAGGCCGCTCTGGAGCGCTTGCCGGCCGGAGCAATCATTGCCAATGATCTGGGACGGATCGTAACGACCAACGCGCGTGCCGGCGAACTGCTGCTAAGGACACCCGCTTCGCTCCGCAAAGCCCTTCTCGCAGATCTCGTGCTGGATGAGGACCGGCCGCTGTTGCCGGCGCGGAACATCTTGCCGCCCACGACGACCGCGTCCACGACGCTCCGTTTCGAAAGCCTCTCCGGTCCGCTGCCGATGCTTGTCTCCTGGTCACCTGTGCTTTTTGCCGACCAGGACGCCTTTCTCCTGCTGATGCTCCCCGCCCATGAGCTCGTCGACGAAATCGCCGGTCTTCGCAACGACGAAACCCGCTGGAAATATGCGCTCGACAGCGCACTTGAAGGCGTGTGGGATCACGACTTCGAAACCGGGAACCTGTTTTACTCCACCACCTGGAAGCGGCTTCGTGGCCTGCCCGATGATGCCGAAGTCGACGGTAGTCTTGAGACCTGGATCCAGAACGTCCACCCCGACGACCACGCGCATGTGCGTGCCGCAATCGAGCGCCAGGATTCTGGCGAGGCAGTGTTCAACACCTTCGAGTACCGCGAGCGCCATGCGGACGGGCATTGGGTCTGGATCGAGAGCCGTGGCGCGTCAGTTGCCTATTGGCCGGATGGCAGACCCTCCCGCATCATCGGGACGGACACGGACATCACGGCGCGCAAGGAGGCGGAGGCCCGTCTCGAAGAGGTCTCTCGCCGCCTGAGGCTCGCTCTCGGCGTTTCGAAGATCGGCGTGTTCGACTTCAACCTCGACGCCCAGAGGGACGACTGGGACGAGCGCATGTTCGAGATCTACGGCCTCGACCCAAGTGATGGGCCGCCGAGCTCCGAATCCTGGGAAAACACCCTGCATCCCGACGACCGCGACAAGGTCATCGCTCGGACCAACGAAGGCATCGCTTCCGGCAAGCCCTATAGCAATGCCTTTCGGATCGTGCGCCCGGACGGCACGATCCGGCATATCCGCTCCAATGCGGCGACCTATATCGATCATCTCGGGACGCGAAAGCTCATCGGGGCGAACTGGGACGTCACCGAAGACATCGCATTGCAGGAGGACTTGCGCCAGGCCCAGGCTTCCGCCGAAGCGCGCAACCGCGAGCTCGAGCTGGCGCGGATAAGGATCGAATACAACGCCCTGCACGACTACCTGACGGATCTGCCCAACCGGCGCTACCTTGACCAGATGCTGGCGGAAAACGTCGCGGTCAACGCCATCCTGCATATCGACCTCGATCGTTTCAAACAGATCAACGACACGCTTGGGCACCAGGCTGGTGATGCCATGCTGACCCATGCCGCTGCCATCCTTCGCGCGCACGCTCGACATGACGATTTCATTGCCCGCATCGGCGGCGACGAATTCGTCATTCTCTGCCGCCGCGGTCGCAACCTGCCGCAGCTCTCCGAGCTTGCCGAGCGCATCGTGCACGCCTTCCGTCGCCCCATTCCCTACGAGGGCCAGCTCTGCCGCCTGGGCGCGAGCATCGGCATTGCCTGGAAAGGGCATGACGATTTCGATGCGAAGCAGTTGTTGATGAACGCCGACATCGCGCTCTACCGGGCAAAGAGCCTCGGCCGGGACCGGGTCGAAGCCTTTTCTGAACAGATCCAGACACAAATTCTGACGGCCAAACGGATCGGCGACGATATTCGCCAGGCGATCGAGGAAGGGCAGTTCACGGTTTACTATCAGCCGCAGTTCGATGCGCGTTCGCTCGAGATAACCGGTGTCGAGGCTCTGGTCCGCTGGAACCATCCTGAGCGCGGGGTGCTCGCCCCCTTCCATTTCCTGAAGGTCGCGGAGGAGATCAATGTCCTGCCGGCCATCGACCGAAAGGTCGTAGAGCTCGCCTATGCCGACTTTCAGTCCTGGCGGCAGTCCGGCCTCGCCATTCCCAAGATCTCGGTCAACATGTCGTCGCCGCGCCTGCGTGATCCCGGCCTGATCACCGACCTGCGTGATCTGCAGATCGCCCCTGGCGTCCTCTCGTTCGAATTGCTCGAATCCATCTTCCTCGACGATCCGGAAGATGAAATCGCCGAAACCATCTCGGCCCTCGGCGCGCTTGGGATCGAGGTGGAGATCGACGACTTCGGCACCGGGCACGCCTCGATCATCGGACTGCTCAATCTCAATCCGGCGCGGCTCAAGATCGACCGGGCGCTGGTCGGACCGATGACGGAGAGCGCGAAACAGGCCAAGCTGGTCCGCGCGATCATCGACATCGGCCATTCGCTCAACATCGAGGTCGTCGGCGAAGGCGTCGAGACCTGGGAGCATGCAGCGATGCTGCGGGATCTTGGCTGCGATGTGCTGCAGGGCTACGCGCTGGCCCGCCCGATGGATCGTCTGGAGCTTGAGCGGCGCCTGCGGCGCGGATGGAAGCCGGTCTTCGGCACGGAGGACAAGTAAAAACGCCCGGCTTCATGGCCGGGCGTGAATGGTCGGCATTGGTGCCTGAAGGCTTACTTGTTCTGGATCTGCTGGACGGCTTCGCCGAGAAGCTCGAGCATCCGCAAGCGGATCTGATCTTCCGTCTGGGCAACGCCTGCAGCGTCAAAGTCGGCCTTGATCTTACGGACGACGTCTTCGTGGCCGGCCTCTTCGAAGTCGGCAACCACCACTTCGTTGGCGTAGGCGTCGGCGTCGGCCTTGCCGAGCAGACCGGCAGCCCAGAGACCGACAAGCTTGTTGCGGCGCGCTTCAGCCTTGAACTTCAGCTCTTCGTCCAGCGCAAACTTCGCCTCGAAGGCCTTTTCGCGATCCTGCATCGTCGTCATCAATCGATCTCCCTGAAAATTCCATGCCGGAAATAGTTATCGCCATAAACCAAAACGGAGGTCAAACTGCAATGCGTAGTTTTCCGGTTTGATGACTTTCATGTTACCCTCCGTATGGTTCCTGAAATCGCCTTCGATTCAAGGACTACATACGTCGCAGCGCCCAAAGTGACACGGCGACCTTGACGCGTCCAGGTAGAGACGCGCGGGCGCCCTATGCAAATCAGGGGACGGGAAGATACGCCGATTGTGAAATCCGTTCTTTTCAGTTATGGACCCCGAGAGATATTCCATGCGCGCGACCCAAGAGCGCCAACAACCACAGAGACAGAATCCATGAATCGTCGCCGCCGTATCTACGAGGGCAAGGCCAAGATCCTCTATGAGGGTCCAGAGCCGGGCACGCTCATCCAGTTCTTCAAGGACGACGCGACCGCCTTCAACAAGAAAAAGCATGACGTCATCGACGGCAAAGGCGTGCTGAACAACCGTATTTCCGAGTACATCTTCACGCATCTCAACAAGATCGGCATCCCCACGCACTTCATCCGCCGCCTCAATATGCGCGAGCAGTTGATCAAGGAAGTCGAGATCATCCCGCTCGAGATTGTCGTGCGCAACGTTGCCGCCGGCTCGCTGTCCAAGCGCCTCGGCATCGAGGAAGGCACCGTTCTCCCCCGTTCGATCATCGAGTTCTACTACAAGGCCGATGCACTGGAAGACCCGATGGTCTCCGAAGAGCACATCACCGCCTTCGGCTGGGCAAGCCCCCAGGAACTCGACGACATCATGGCGCTCGCCATCCGCATCAACGACTTCCTTTCGGGCCTGTTCCTGGGCGTCGGCATTCAGCTCGTCGACTTCAAGATCGAGTGCGGCCGTCTGTTCGAGGGCGACATGATGCGCATCGCGCTCGCCGACGAGATCTCGCCGGATAGCTGCCGTCTCTGGGACATCGAGACCCGCGAGAAGCTCGACAAGGACCGCTTCCGCCGCGACCTTGGCGGCCTCGTCGAGGCCTACCAGGAAGTCGCCCGCCGTCTTGGCATCATGAACGAGAACGAACCCGTGCGCGGCACCGGTCCGGTTCTGGTGAAATAACTTTCGGGGAAAATCAAAGTGATCAAGGCACGTGTAACCGTGACGCTGAAGAACGGCGTTCTCGATCCGCAGGGCAAGGCAATCGAAGGTGCGCTCGGCGCACTCGGCTTCGACGGCATCGGCCAGGTCCGTCAGGGCAAGGTTTTCGATCTGCAGATCGAATCCACAGACAAGGCCAAGGCCGAAGAAGACCTCAAGGCGATGTGCGAAAAGCTGCTCGCCAACACGGTGATCGAGAACTACAGCATCTCGTTCGCCTGATCGATCAGGCATGAAGATCGGTCCGTGCCTTCGGGCGCGGATCCAGACGTTAAGAAACGCCGAAGCAGCACGAACGCCCAACGGAGCGGTGCTGCGATCGGGAGATGCCTGGCTCGTCGGGGTGGGGCATCAAGATTTGATCTCGCCGCTAACGGAGACAGAGATATGAAGTCAGCCGTCGTTCAGCTTCCGGGCCTCAACCGCGACCGCGACATGATCGCGGCCCTCACCAAGATTTCCGGCAAGGCTCCGGTCACCGTCTGGCAGACGGAAACGGATATCCCCGATGTCGATCTGATCGTCATCCCGGGCGGCTTCTCCTATGGCGACTATCTGCGCTGTGGCGCGATCGCAGCGCGCATGCCGGTCATGCAGGCGATCAAGGCCAAGGCGGAAAAGGGCGTCAAGGTTCTCGGCGTCTGCAACGGCTTCCAGATCCTCGTCGAGGCTGGCCTCCTGCCAGGCGCGCTGATGCGCAACGCCTCGCTGAAGTTCGTCTGCCGCGAGATCAAGCTCGAAGTGGTCAATGCCGACACCGACTTCACCCGCGCCTACTCGAAGGGCCAGATCATCCGCTCGCCGGTCGCCCACCACGACGGCAACTACTTCGCCGATGCTGAGACACTGAAGACGATCGAAGGCAATGGCCAGGTGGTGTTCCGCTATGCCGAAGGCACCAATCCGAACGGTTCGATGAACGATATCGCCGGCGTGATGAATGCCGAGGGTAACGTGCTCGGTATGATGCCGCATCCGGAAAACCTGATCGAAGCGGCTCATGGCGGCTCCGACGGCCGCGGCCTCTTTGCGTCTGCGCTCGAAGTAATCGCCGCTTAACCATCCGGCTGATAGAAGGCATCCGACCCATCCCCCAAATGCGAGCGAGACCGTCGATGCCTTCATTTGTCCCTGCACGCCTGGCCGGCCTTGCCTGCGCAACGTTTGGCCTGGCCCTTCTCGCTTCGTGCCAATCGCCGAAGCCGCCGGCGCCGAGCCCGAACACGGCGGCACTGCCGACCATGGAGCGCGTGGCGCTTGGCGCCAACGGCTGCTGGTTCAAATCGGGCGATTCCGAGTTCAAGTCCTATCGCCTGGCGCCGGAGCTTAATTCCTTCTCGGGCCGCCCGCGCATACTGATCGTGCCGCGCAAATCCCCGGAAGCACGCCCGCTCGCCGTCGTTCAGGCCGAGGGCAACCCGGCACGCCTGCAGGCCTTCGGACCGTTGATGAGCGAACCCGTCGGCACGCGGATGGCCGCCGATATCAAGCGCTGGGCTGCCGGCGGACAGGGCTGCAAGTAGACCCCAGTCAAATTGGCGAATTGACCAATGGCCGCCGACCTCAAAGGGCGCCGGCCATTGTGCATTGTCGGACAGTCGTTCTAATCCGAGCTAGCGCCAGAACGGGACAGTCGATTCCTGGCGCGCGTCCTTCTCGGAAACACCGATATCCCTAAGCTGCCAATCGCTCATTTCCCCGAGCGCCATGCGACCGCGTCGCTTCGCTGCCAGTTCGCAATAGAGCCCCCACAGCCGCTTCAAGAGACTTTCGCGTTCGTCCGAATAGTCACCGCCCAGCAATGTGCTGGTGCGCTCGACGGACTTCGCTTCCGCGCGGGACAAACAAATTGTATTGATTGTACTCATTGATAACCCCAATGCAGCGATTGCTATCGTTGTATCGGTGATAATTGACATATTTCGCGCTGTAATCTAAAGAATTGTCACTATGACAAGTTGGCTCCCAGACATTCAGCAGGGTCACGGTCCGCTCTATGCGCGGATTGCTGACCAGATCGAACAGGCAATTGGCAACGGCGCCCTGCCCGTCGGCGCCAAATTGCCACCGCAGCGCAACCTCGCCTACGACATCGGCGTGACAATCGGCACGATTGGACGCGCCTATAACATCGTCCGCGAACGCGGACTTGTGAGCGGTGAAGTCGGTCGCGGCACCTATGTACTAGATCATCCCGAAAGCCGTCCGCCGGAGCAGGCGGATCCGCTGACGACTTCGCTCGCCGGCACCCGGCCGCTTGTGGCGCCTGCCGGCAAGTTGAGGTTCGACAGCACAGCGGCGCCCGATATCGGCCAGGGCACGGTCTTGAGCGAGGTGCTTGGCGAGATCAGTCACGACCACCATGCGGACATCGCAAGCTACGCCCGCAACTTCCCGGACCATTGGTTCGAGGCGGGTTGCCTATGGCTGGCGCGCGGCGGCTTCCGCCCGAAGCCGGAAAACATCGTGCCGACGCTCGGTGCCCATGCGGGTGTGGTTGCCGTCATCACTGCGGTTACCGCGCCTGGCGACCGTATCGCCTTCGAGACGCTCACCTATTCGCAGGTGAGCCGCAGCGCCGGCCTGGTCGGTCGCCGGACGACGCTGGTCGAAAGCGACGAGTTCGGGATGATCCCCGAGGATTTCGAGCGCGTCTGCGCGCAGCAGCATCCGAAGCTCGCGTTCCTGATGCCGAGCGCACAAAACCCGACGGTTGCCGTCATGCCGCTTGCGCGCCGCCAGGCGATCGCCGACATCGCCCGCAAATACGGTGTCTGGCTTGTTGAGGACGATCTCTATGGCGCAATGACCGGTGATCAGACGCCGCTCTTGGCCGAGCTTGCGCCGGAACGCACCTTCCTGGTTGGCGGTCTTTCGAAGTCGGTCGCTGCCGGTGTCCGTGGCGGCTGGGTCGCCTGCCCTCCGCATTTCAGCCAGCGTATTCGCATTGCCCACAAAATGGTGAGCGGCGGCTTGCCGTTCATTCTCGCTGAGCTCTGCGCGCGCCTCGTGCTTTCCGGTTCGGCTGCAATCCTGCGCAGCAAGGGCATTGAAGAGGTGCGCGCCCGCGAGGCGATGGCCCGCGAAATTTTCGAAGGCATCGAGTTCACCTCGCACCCCTGTATTCCGTTCCTTTGGATGAAGCTGCCCGACCCCTGGCTTTCAGGTACCTTCAAGCAGGCTGCTTTGCAGGAGGGTGTGCTTGTCGACGACGAGGACGAGTTCAAGGCCGGACGAACCGACCGCGTTTTCCATCGCATTCGCATCGGTTTTTCCTCGCCGCCGGACCGAGCCCAGGTAAGAGCAGGTTTTCAGGCGCTGAAGCGGCTGCTCGACAGCGGGCGGGCGGGCTACGACAGTTTTGAGTGACTATAGAAATCCACGGGGTGACTTTCGGGCAAGGTTGAGCAACATACTACTTTAGCAGTTTGCGCACATGATTCGCCTCTAAGGATTCCGCATGCCGCTACCGTTCAGCCCCGCCTTGTCGCATCGCATCGCATATCTTCTTCTCGCCACCACCACGTTGACCGCCGCCGCACCGGCTCTTGCCGCGGACGGTGTTTTCGACGAAATGCGCTTCGGCGTGACGACGTCGATCGCCGCCGGCGATAAGCAGGAAGACGGGGTCTTTCCGTCATTCACCGTGTATTTCGACCCGTTCGACGCCGATGGGGCGACCGACCTCGGCGAAAAACTGCTGCGCCCGCGGGTCTATACCGGCGCGGCGGTTGCGACGTCGTCTAACGGGGTCAATCAGGCCCATGGCGGTTTGAGCTGGACCTTCGACATGACCCAGCGCCTCTTCGTCGAGTTCGGCGCCGGCGGCACGATTCATGACGGCGACCTCGATGAACCCAATGGTTCCGGTCCCCAACTCGGCTGCCGCGTCCTCTTCCGCGAATACGCCGCTGCCGGCGTCCGCCTCGACGAGCACTGGAACGTCTCGGCGACCGTGGAACATGCTTCGCATGCCAATCTGTGCGACGGTCCGAACAACGGCCTGACACGCGCCGGCCTTGCGCTCGGCTACAAGTTCTGACGCTGGTCGCCGCACTGCCTTCTGCAAAGCTTATACGGGCGTCAACCGCTGTTGATCGCCCGTATTTTTCTGTCGCGCCGCGCCGCAGCATAGGCTAAAGAAGCCGCAAAGCGCTCCCTGTGTCTGTTGCGGTTCGCACGCGCCATATTCCTCTTAAGTGGATTGCGCGCCGCCCGAAGGATTTGACGGTCGACGATGACGATTTCGAACACCCGCCCCATCACCCCGGACCTCATCGCATCGCACGGGCTGAAGCCCGACGAATACGAGCGCATCCTGAGCCTGATCGGGCGCGAGCCGACTTTCACCGAGCTCGGCATCTTTTCGGCGATGTGGAACGAGCACTGCTCCTACAAGTCCTCGAAGAAGTGGCTGCGCACGCTGCCGACCAAAGGCCCGCGCGTCATCCAGGGGCCGGGCGAAAACGCCGGCGTGGTCGATATCGATGATGGCGACTGCGTCGTCTTCAAGATGGAGAGCCACAACCACCCGTCCTATATCGAGCCCTACCAGGGCGCTGCGACCGGCGTCGGCGGCATCCTGCGCGACGTCTTCACCATGGGCGCCCGTCCGGTTGCTGCGATGAATGCGCTCCGCTTCGGCGCGCCTGATCATCCGAAGACCCGCCACCTCGTTTCCGGCGTCGTTGCCGGCGTCGGCGGCTATGGCAATTCCTTCGGCGTTCCGACCGTCGGCGGCGAAGTCGAGTTCGACGCCCGCTACAACGGCAACATTCTCGTCAACGCCTTTGCCGCCGGCCTCGCCAAGAGCGATGCGATCTTCTACTCCAAGGCCGAAGGCGTGGGTCTCCCCGTCGTCTATCTCGGCGCCAAGACCGGCCGCGACGGTGTTGGTGGCGCGACCATGGCCTCGGCCGAGTTTGACGAGTCGATCGAAGAAAAGCGCCCGACCGTCCAGGTCGGCGACCCCTTCACCGAAAAGTGCCTGCTTGAAGCCTGCCTCGAGCTGATGCAGACCGGCGCCGTCATCGCCATCCAGGACATGGGTGCGGCCGGCCTCACCTGCTCGGCCGTCGAAATGGGCGCCAAGGGCGACCTCGGCATCGAGCTCAACCTTGATAGCGTTCCCGTTCGCGAAGAACGCATGACCGCTTACGAGATGATGCTGTCGGAAAGCCAGGAGCGCATGCTCATGGTGTTGGAGCCCGCCAAGGAAGAAGTCGCCAAGGCGATCTTCGTCAAGTGGGGCCTCGACTTTGCCATCGTCGGCAAGACCACAGACGATCTGCGCTTCCGCATCCTGCACCAGGGCGAAGAAGTGGCGAACCTGCCGATCAAGGAACTGGGCGACGAAGCGCCGGAATACGATCGTCCCTGGACCCCTGCCAAGACCTCGACTCCGCTGGCAACCAACGACATCCCGGCTGCTGACGTCGCCGACGCACTCGTGAAGCTCGTCGGTTCGGCCAACAACTCCTCGCGCCGCTGGGTCTACGAACAGTACGACACCCTGATCCAGGGCAACTCGCTGCAGCTTCCGGGCGGTGACGCTGGCGTCGTGCGCGTCGAGGGTCACGTCTCCAAGGCGCTGGCCTTCTCCTCCGACGTAACGCCGCGTTACGTCGAAGCCGATCCGTTCGAAGGCGGCAAGCAGGCGGTCGCCGAATGCTGGCGCAACCTGACGGCAACCGGCGCGCTGCCGCTGGCAGCCACCGACAACCTCAACTTCGGCAACCCGGAACGCCCGGAAATCATGAGCCAGCTGGTCCATGCCATCAAGGGCATCGGCGAAGCATGCACCGCGCTCGACTTTCCGATCGTTTCCGGCAACGTCTCGCTCTACAACGAGACCAATGGCCAAGGGATCCTGCCGACCCCAACGATCGGCGGCGTTGGCCTGATCAAGGACTGGTCGAAGATGGCGCGCATCCGCTTTGCTGCGGAAGGCGAAACGATCCTGCTTGCCGGTGCACCTGTTGGCCTGGGCACCCACATCGCCCAGTCGGTCTACATGCGAGACGTTCACGGCCGCACCGACGGTCCGGCGCCGCATGTCGATCTGGCGCATGAACGCAAGGTGGGCGATTTCGTCCGCGGCCTCATCGTCGATGGCCTCGTGACGGCCGTTCACGATTGCTCGTCGGGTGGCCTGGCGCTTGCGGTCGCCGAAATGGCGATGGCCTCGGGCATTGGCGCCACGGTTGATGCCGTCGCCGGTCACGACCCGATCGCGACCTTCTATGGCGAAGATCAGGGCCGCTACGTCGTAACTGTTGCCGCTGGCGCACTCGACGCGGTTACCGCCCGCGCTAAGGCCGCAGGCGTTGCCCTGCCCGTCATCGGCAAGACCGCTGGCGATGCCGTCAAGCTCGGCGATGCCAGGGCGGTTTCGGTCGCTGAGCTGCGCTCGACCCACGAAGGCTGGTTCCCGGAATTCATGCAGGGCGATCTCGCTCCCGAGAACTGAGAAACGACGACGGGAGCCGCTGATCGGCGGCTCCCGTCTGGCTCTTCGCATGCCTCGAAAGGTGTCATCTGGGGACGCGATCAAGCGTGATCATCTGCTCGTACCGGCGCCAGCAACTGGCCGCCCTCACCCAATTCAGCAATTGCGTTCCGCCCCTGAATCGTGGTTCCCTAATTTCATGGATGGCGTCGGCAGGCTGCTGACGTTGCAGAATAAAAAGGGAGTTGGCGTATCATGCCCATGACACCAGGCGACATCGAAGACATGATCAAGGCAGGGATTCCCGGTGCCAAGGTCACGATCCGCGATCTGGCCGGTGACGGCGACCACTATGCCGCCGAAGTCGTGGCCGAGGCGTTTCGTGGCAAGACCCGCGTGCAGCAGCACCAGATGGTCTACAACGCACTCAAGGGCAACATGGGCGGTGTTCTACACGCCCTCGCCCTGCAGACGAGCGCGCCGGAGTAAGCCGGAATGGCTGACCTGATCAAGGAACTCGTCAGCGGCGTCGTTGACAGTGCATTGAAGGAAATCCTCAAGAAGACCGGCGTCAAGCGGACGACGACCAAGCGGACGAAGCGCCGCACGCGCGCGACTTCGTCCGGCGGTGGTATCCTCGGGGATGTCCTCGAAGCGGCCATCCGCAAGCCGGCCAAGAAGCAGGTCAGCCGTCGTCGAACGGCTGCAGCGCGCAGCAAGACCCGTCGCCGCACCGTCTGACTGCATGTTTCCTTAACTCGTCGCCGATTTAAGGACAAAAACATGCAGAAAATCAAAGTGCTACAGCGACCTTTGCGCGTCTGGAAAGACGCGCGCCGCTGTAGTGGTAATAAAACCACATCTTGAGGCCCATCAATATTTGTTGCGATTGGGTGGTGAAAATCACCAATATGCATGCTATCTAGAACCCAATCGATATCCGGCCCTTGAAGCCGGCGCAGGAAGGAAGACGAGATGAGCGGAATTCACGAATTCATCGACAACGAAGTCAAGACGAACGATGTGGTGCTCTTCATGAAGGGTACGCCGCAGTTCCCGCAGTGTGGCTTCTCCGGTCAGGTTGTCCAGATTCTCGACTACATCGGTGTCGACTACAAGGGCGTCAACGTGCTCGCCGATGCTGACCTGCGCCAGGGCATCAAGGACTACTCCAACTGGCCGACGATCCCGCAGCTCTACGTCAAGGGCGAATTCGTCGGCGGTTGCGACATCGTGCGTGAAATGTTCCAGGCCGGCGAACTGCAGTCTCACCTTGAGGCACAGGGCATTGCCGTCAAGGGCGCCGCCGCCTGATCTAAGGACGCCTCGTCCCGATCTTTCGGAGAAGGCGGGCAACCGCCTTTTTTGATTCTGGCCGTAATTCCGCATCGCCTAATTTTCGTTGTCCTTCAGAAGGACTTGCGCGTGCGATTCGCGCAGGTGCCGCCAAGATACGTTCAGAGCGTGCTTCCTTCGGGGAGCGAAGGGCCGGATGTCCGGCCTGTCATGAATCGGTTGCGATCGTTCGGCATAAGCTGCCTGTAGAGGGTCTCGCCTCGCCCCTTGGCGCCCGGAAAGTCCGGTCCCTGCCGCTCGACGCTTCCTACGCTTCATGCCGGCCCGGTCCATGCGGTTGGTTTCCAATCGCCCCGGCTGCCCCCGCTCAAATTCGATATGTCTGCTGGCATGGCGTCAGCCGACACCCTTCTTTTCCGGATTTGCTCCGGACCAACCTGTTTCGCTTGCGCCCGGTGCGCCGCTAGGACTTTTTGCAAATGACCAGCACGACCAACGAAGACGCCCGGCCCGGGGTCACGAAATTCCAGTTCATCGCGCTGATGGCCATGCTGATGGCAACCAATGCCATCTCGATTGACATCATGTTGCCAGGTCTGCAGCAGATCGGAGCCAGCCTCGGCGTCGCCTCTGAAAATGAGCGGCAGTACATCATCACCGCCTATCTGCTCGGCATGGGGGTGGCACAGTTGTTCTTCGGCCCGCTTTCGGATCGCTTCGGGCGTAAGCCACCGCTGATTGCCGGCCTTGCCCTCTATGCGCTCTGCGCGCTGGCGATCGCGATCGTACCGAGCTTCGGCCTCATGCTGGCGCTGCGCTTCGTGCAGGGCGCCGGTGCTGCGGCGACGCGCGTCATCACCATCTCGATCGTCCGCGACGTCTATGGCGGCCGACAGATGGCTGAGGTCATGTCTCTGGTCATGATGGTGTTCATGATCGTGCCAGTTGTGGCGCCTTCGATCGGCCAACTCATCATCAGCCTTGCCGATTGGCACATGATCTTTGTCGTCGTCGCACTCTATGCCGTGATGAACATTGCAATCGTCGTGTCGAAACTCGGAGAGACGCTCGATCCGGCCCATCGCCGCGCCTTCACGCCGGCGGTCATCCTCAGCGGTTTCCGCATGGTGCTGACGAACCGGGTGTCGCTGCTTTACACGCTCGCGACCTCGGTGATCCTTGGTGCACTGTTCGGCTTCATCAACTCGGCGCAGCAGGTGCTCGTCGGCGTCTACGACCTCGGCGTGTGGTTTCCGCTTGTCTTCGCCGCCTTTGCCAGTATGATGGCGGTCGCTTCCTTCACCAATTCCCGCCTTGTCCGCCGCTTCGGCATGCGGCCGCTATCCCATGCGGCACTCATCGGCTTCACGCTGGCGAGCTTCGTCTGGATGTCGGCCTCGCTCTATGCGCCGCTGCCCTTCCCGGTCTTCGTGGTCCTCTACTGCGCCACGATGTTCCAGTTCGGGCTGATCGCGCCGAACTTCAACGCCATGGCCATGGAGCCGCTCGGCCATGTCGCCGGAACTGCCTCCTCGGTTCTCGGATTCATGCAGACGATCGGCGGAAGCGTGATTGGAGCCTTCATCGGCCAGTCCTTCGACGGCACCGCAACGCCGCTCGCCACTGGCTACTTCACTGTCGCCGCGATCGGTCTCGTGTTCGTTCTGATTGCCGAACGCGGCAAGCTCTTCAAACCGCACCATCAGCCGGCCGGTTGATCCCAGAACCGGCCAGTCCTCATTTTTGAAGAATTTACGGGCTCATCCAATGACCACCATCACCAATCAATCCGAACATATCGACGGGGTTTCCGGGGCTCAGCGCCTCAACATGGGCATCGTCGAGTTCATCATCACCATCGCCGTCATGACGGCGAGTGTCGCCATCGCCATCGACAGCATGCTGCCAGCGCTGCCGGCGATCGGCCAGTCGCTGAATGTCGCCAACACCAATGATAGCCAGCTGGTGATCGGCGTCTTCTTCCTCGGCTTCGGCATTTCGCAGATCTTCTTCGGCAGCCTCTCCGATGCCTTCGGCCGTCGCCGCGTGCTGCTCGGCGGCCTCGCCTTCTTCACCGTGTCGATGTTCGCGGCCGCCCTCACCCAGAGCTTCGAGACGCTGCTCATCCTGCGTTTCATTCAGGGCATCGGCGCGGCCGCGATCCGTATCACCACCATGGCGATCGTGCGCGACTGCTTCGGTGGCCGCGAGATGGCGCGTGTGATGTCGTATGTCATGATCGTCTTCATGATCGTGCCGATCGTTGCGCCCTCGATCGGCCAACTCGTGATCCTGTATGCCAACTGGCATTGGATCTTCATCCTGATCGGCGTCATTGGTGCGATCCTGTTCGTCTGGGCCTTTTCCCGCATGAAGGAGTCCCTGCCGCGCGAGGAGCGCATGCCGCTTTCCGTCGGGGCGGTTTGCTCGGGCTTCAAGACCGTTCTCACCAACCGCATCACCTGCGGCTACATGATCGGCATGACTCTCTTCACCGCGGTCATCTGCGCCTACATCGTCACGGTTCAGCAGATCTTCGGCGAGGTCTATGGCCTCGGTGACTGGCTGCCGATCGCCTTTGCCGGCACGGCCGGCGGCATCGCGGTCGCGAACTTCGCTAACGGCTTCTTCGTCCGCAGCTTCGGCATGCGCCGGATCTCGCACGTCTCAATGATCCTGTTCACGCTGCTCTCGGTCGTCGGCTTCGTGATGTCGCTCTCCGGCACGCCGGCCTTCGTCGTCAGCTACCTGATGTTCTCGGTGCTCTTGATGTTCTTTGCGGTGATCGCGACGAACTTCACCGCGATCAGCCTGGAGCCGATGGGGCACCTCGCCGGCACGGCGACAGCGATCACCGGCTTTGTCTCGACCACCGGTGGCGCCTTGATCGGCGGCACCGTCGGCCAGCTCTTCAACGGTACGCTGCAGCCGCTCTTTGGCGGCTTCGCCCTCTTCGGCACTCTGACGGTTCTGGCGACGCTCTGGGCCGAGAAGGGTAAGCTCTTCACCCATCCTGGCGACAAGGACGTCACCATGGATCACGGTGGCGGCCACATGTAACCGGCAACCGCATGGCAAAAAAAGCCCGCCCGGAGCGATCCGGGCGGGCTTTTTTGTTTCAGCACTGGCTGCTGAAATCAGACCGTGAAAACCTCGCGGCGAAGCGTCTCCCAGCTCTCCTTGTCGGTCGCCAGTAGCAGGCCGCCGTTGAGATGCGCAGGCAGATAGGGAGAACCGTCGAAGCGGGCCGCATAGGCACCGGCTTCCTGCGAAATCAGCGTTCCCGCCAAGTGATCCCAGGGCATCAACTTCTGGTACATCAGGAAGTGCAGATGCCCAGCCGCGAAGATGCGATACTCGTGCGCCGCACAGCGGTAGCTGGTGGCCATACGCACCTTGGCCAAATTGGCCATGACTTCGCGCCGTGCTTCCTGCTGGTAAAAGCCAGTCGAGGCACCGCCGACCATGGTTTCCAGCGGCACGCCCGCCGTCACCGACATACGCTCCTGCGAGCCGTCAGGGCGGCACATCCAGGCGCCCGAGCCCTTCTCCGCGATCACCCAGTCATTGCCGAGCGGATCGTAGATGATGCCGGCGACCGTCTCGCCCTTTGCGACGACGCTTGCCATGACGCCGAAGAGCGGCAGGCCGGCGGCGAAATTGAAAGTGCCGTCGATCGGGTCGACGACGACGGCGAGATCGGCCTCGTTGAGCTTGTCGAGAAGGGTCGGATCGGCCGCTACCGATTCTTCGCCGACGAACAGAGCGCCCGGTGCCACCTCTTCGATACGTGACTTGATCAGCCGTTCGGCCGCCTCGTCGCCTTCGGTCACGAGATCGATCGCTTCCGACTTCATCCGGACATCGCCTGCATCAAGATTGCGGAACCGCGGCAGGATCTCTTTGACCGCCGCTTCCTGCAGGAGGTTGGCAAGGCCGGCGATGTCAACGGAATGGCTCATTCTTTGGGCTCCGGTGTAAGGGACAGGAAATCGAACAGCTTGGGATCGAGCAGATGCGACGGGTTCACGTGACCGAGCGCGCGCAGCATCGTGTCCTTGCGGCCGGGCATGCGCCGCTCGATATCGGCCAGCATCGCCTTCATCGCATTGCGCTCGAGACCATCCTGCGAGCCGCAGAGGTCGCAGGGGATGATCGGAAACTCCATCGCGGAGGCAAACTTGGCGAGATCGTCCTCGGCCGCATAGGCGAGCGGGCGAAGCAACATCAGGTCGCCTTCATCGTTCAGCAGCTTCGCCGGCATCGAGGCGAGTCGGCCACCATGGAAGAAGTTCATGAAGAAGGTTTCGAGAATATCCTCGCGGTGGTGGCCGAGCACCAGTGCGTCGCACCCCTCTTCGCGCGCAATGCGATAGAGGTTGCCGCGGCGCAGCCGCGAACAGAGCGAACAGTAGGTCGCCCCCGTCGGTACCTTTTCCTTCACGATCGAATAGGTGTCGCGATACTCGATGCGGTGCTTGACGCCGATCGATTGAAGATATTCCGGCAGGATATGCTTCGGGAAGTTCGGTTGGCCCTGGTCGAGATTGCAGGCGATGAGCTCCACCGGCAGCAGCCCGCGCCATTGCAGGTCCATCAAGAGCGCCAGCAGGCTGTAGCTGTCCTTGCCGCCGGAAAGGCCGATCAGCCAGCGCTTCGCGCCCTTCAGCATGCCGAAGTCGTCGAGCGCCTGCCGCGTCTGGCGCAGGAGGCGCTTGCGCAGCTTGTTGAACGAGACGGAGGACGGCATGCGGCTGAACAGCGGATGCGCGCCGGCGTCGATCTCGCCCTCACCGAAAGTGGTTTCGGCCTGGTCTTGCGACACGTTAAGCGAAAGGTCCATGGCGGGGATCCTGTGCGGCAGGCACGGGCGCAACCCGCGCCCGGCAAATCTTGGCCTGCACTTGCCCGCTCCGGCCGTCAAGATCAAGGGAAATCGGCCGGATTGTGCTGGTTGATGACGCAGAAGGTCCTAGGACCCGAAGACCGACCAGCCGGTGCGCGCTGCCAGCATCTCAAGCGCCAGCGAGCCGAGCAGCGAGTTGCCGTTTTCGTTGAGACCAGGAGACCAGACGGCAACCGACGCCTTGCCCGGCGCCACCGCCAGAATGCCGCCACCCACGCCGCTCTTGCCCGGCAGGCCGACGCGGTAGGCGAAGTCACCGGAGCCGTCATAGTGGCCGCAGGTCAGCATCAGCGCGTTGATGCGTCGCGCCCGCTGGCGCGAGACGACGTTATGGCCCGTCAGCGGATTGCTGCCGCCAGCGGCCAGAAACAGCCCGGCCTTGGCCAGCTGGCTGCAGGTCATCGCCAAGGCGCAATGGTGGAAATAGACGCCGAGTACATGCTCCACCGGATGGTCGAGCTTGCCGAAGGAGCGCATGAAATTGGCAAGGGCGAAGTTCCTGTAGCCGGTGGCCGTCTCCGAACGCGCAACTTCGTGGTCGATGACGATCTCGTCGTCGTCGGCAAGGTAACGGATGAACTGCACGATTTCGCCGATCAGTTCCCGCGGCGTATGGCCGGCGAGGATCAGGTCGCTGATGGTGATGGCGCCGGCGTTGATGAAGGGATTGCGCGGCTTGCCGCCTTCCTGCTCGAGCTGGACGATGGAGTTGAAGGCCGAGCCGGATGGCTCGCGGCCGACACGGTGCCAGATGTTCTCGCCGTGTTTGCCGAGCGCCAGCGTCAGTGTGAATACCTTGGAGACGCTCTGGATGGAGAACGGCACTTCGGCATCGCCGACCCGGTAGATCTTGCCGTCGGTGGTCACGATCGCCATGCCGAAATGTTTGGGATCGACGCGCGCGAGTTGCGGAATGTAATCGGCGACCTTGCCCTGGCCGAACCTTGGGCTCAGCTCCCGGTGGATGTTGTCGATAATCGCCTGCAGGTCCTGCGCAGCATTCTGCTCGGGCATCGGCTTCCCTCTCACTCATCGCCTGTCGAAGGGATGAAATCGCGCTATGGACGGCAGCGCCACGGTAATCGCTACCGACAAAAAAACCGCCCGTTTCCGGGCGGTTTTCGATACGTCACAAGGCGTGAGCCTCGGATTAACGCGAATAGAATTCGACGACCAGGTGCGGTTCCATGACGACCGGGTACGGAACGTCAGAGAGGCCCGGAACGCGGACGAAGGTCGCAACCATCTTGTTGTGATCGGCTTCGATGTAGTCCGGAACGTCGCGCTCAGCGAGCGAAACCGATTCCAGAACGGTTACGAGCTGCTTGGACTTTTCCTTGACTTCGATGACGTCGCCCGGCTTGCAACGGTAGGAGCCGATGTTGACGCGGACGCCGTTGACCTTGACGTGGCCGTGGTTGACGAACTGACGAGCAGCGAAGACCGTCGGAACGAACTTGGCGCGGTAGACGATCGCGTCGAGGCGCGATTCGAGCAGGCCGATCAGGTTTTCCGGGGTGTCACCCTTGCGGCGGGAAGCTTCAGCGAAGATCGCGCGGAACTGCTTCTCGCGGATGTCGCCGTAGTAGCCCTTGAGCTTCTGCTTGGCGCGCAGCTGTACACCGAAGTCCGAGAGCTTGGACTTGCGGCGCTGGCCGTGCTGGCCCGGGCCGTATTCGCGGCGGTTCACCGGAGACTTCGGACGGCCCCAGATGTTTTCGCCCATACGGCGGTCAATTTTGTACTTGGACGATTCGCGCTTGCTCATCGCATTTCCTTTCAAACAGTTACACCAGCCTGTTTCCAAGCCGGATCAAGGAAACACGCCCTCCTCTGAACCCATTTTCGGGGTTCTGACAGGTTTCTCACGATCACGCTGACGGAGAAGCCACGGGACATGTCAATGAAACACCGGACATTTCTGCCCGGCGTTGGGGCGGCTTTAGTGGGTCCAGCGCCTATTGTCAACGAAATTGTGACAAACCGGCATCCGTTCAAGCCGGATCAACGGCCTCGGCCCGCTCCAGCGAGACGAGCAGTTTCCTGAGGAGCGCCGCCAATGCGGCGCGATCCTCCTTGCTCAGCCCTGCGAGGTACTGCGCCTCGCTGGTCATATCCGCACGAATCGCCGTTTCCGCAAGCGCTATTCCTTTCTCGGTCAGTCCGACGACGCTGCTTCGGCCATCGGATGCCGAGCGTTCGCGCACGATCAGCCCTGCCTTTTGCAGCCGGTCGAGGCGATGCGTGAGCCCGCCCGACGAGATCATCAGCAATGTATAGAGGTCGGTCGGCGTCAGGCGATAAGGCGGGCCTGAACGCCTAAGCGTCGAGATCACGTCGAACTCGCCGCGGTCGAGGCCGAATGAAGAGAATGTCTCCTCGATCGACGGGCGCACAAGGTTGGAAAGGCGGTAGGCGCGCCCAAGGATGGTCATCGGCTCGGTATTGAGGTCGGGCAGTTCGGCCGCCCACTGCGCCTGCAGCCGGTCGACGTGATCCCTCGCCTCGTTCTCATTCTGCATTGCTCACCTCGGTAATTCATCAATATATCTTGACGAGAAGATAGTTTCGAATAATATCTTCTCGTGAAGATAATTCATCCACTGCAGGAAGCCAAGCCGACCGGAGATGGAGGCCAGCATGTTTCATGTCATTCCGCGTGCAGAGCAGAAGCAGAGCCCCAACCGAACCATCCTGTTTGAAGGCGGGCAATACGGCACGCCCATCTCGCTGTTCCTGATGGATGCAGCGCCCGGCCAGGGGCCTGCCCTTCACGTCCATCCCTATCCGGAGACCTGGATCGTGCATTCCGGCGAAGCGGAGTTCACTGTCGGTGAGCAAAAGATCATGGGCAAGGCCGGCGACATCATCGTCGTCGATCCCGAGACGCCGCACCGTTTCGTCAACACTGGCACCAGCCGGCTGCAGATGACTTGCATCCACGCGTCGGATCGGGTGGTTCAGACCTGGCTCTAGCGTTCGTGCGCTTTTGGCTGTGTCAGTACCCCAAAGGCACGGGAATGGAGGTGGCTTACTCGGCCGCGGTGGCCGGCGTGTTGCCCATATCCGGTCCGTTCGCATCCCCCGGCGCGGTTTCGCTGCCAAGGTCCGGAAAGGCGACGATGCGCTTGCCGGAAAAGTCCGCATGGATGACGATCAGCCCGTGTTCCTCGAAATATCCGAGCAGGCGGCGCGCACGACGGGCCGAATGCGTGCCATAGGCGCGCGCAATCATCGCGTCCGAAGGACACGGCAGGCGGCGGACGGCTGCTTGCGCCATCATCAGGAACACGGCCTGAAGATCCTCGGTCACACGATCGGCAAGCTGCAAGGCCTGCGCCCAGGTCTCGGTCGCCGCCGTCTCGGCGTCGACACCGGAACGGGCAACCGCCATCTTGCGGCGGAAGGCACTGAGGGAAAGTGCTGCACCTGACGGCAGGCGGCGAATGCGGCAACGGACCAGGAAGTCCTGGAACAGTTCTGCATCGGGACGGAAGGCCGCCTCCGGATTGGCGAGGATTTCCGCGAAGACGCTGTCGAGCAGGCTTTCTTTCTCGTCAGCGGTCATCTCCGGCTGAACCGGCCTCGCCTCGATTGGCGCTGCTGCTTCCGGCCGCGGGCGTGATAGTTCGGCGAGGATGTCCGTTGTCGGGCGCGGCGGCGCGACCGCGCGGCGCATGATCGGCCGGGTCAACTCGTCCGGGTCCGGCGTGAAGATCAAATCCTCGACGTCCTGCGGCGCCTCCGGCAGCGGCATGAGCTTCGGGCTCGTCGAACGGGCCGATGTCTCGACCGTGCCGATCGTCACCTTCAGCGGTCTGCGCGACAGCGCCGGGCCGAGTGCGACGAAGGAGCCGCGCTTCAGGTCACGGAACATTTCCGCCGTGCGCCGGTCCATGCCGAGCAGATCGGCCGCACGCAGCATGTCGATGTCGAGGAAGGTACGACCCATCAGGAAGTTGGAGGCTTCGGCCGCCACGTTCTTGGCAAGTTTCGCCAGACGCTGCGTGGCAATCACGCCGGCAAGTCCGCGCTTGCGGCCGCGGCACATCAGGTTGGTCATGGCGCCGAGCGAAATCTTGCGCACCTCTTCGGTGACGTCGCCGGCAACGGACGGCGCAAACATCTGTGCTTCGTCGACCACGACGAGCACCGGATACCAGAACTCGCGGTCGGCATCGAACATGGCGTTGAGGAACACGCCGGCGTTGCGCATCTGCTGCTCGATATCGAGGCCTTCGAGCGAGAGCACGCAGGAGACGCGGTGCTGGCGAATGCGGTTGGCGATGCCAATCAGCTCCGCATCGGTCCGCTCGCCCTCGACGACCACATGGCCGAACTTGTCGGCGAGCGTGACGAAATCGCCCTCGGGATCGATGATGCACTGCTGCACCCAGGGTGCCGACTGCTCCAGCAGCCGACGCAACAGGTGCGACTTGCCCGAACCGGAATTACCCTGCACCAGGAGACGGGTGGCCAGAAGCTCCTCGATATCGAGCGAGGCCGATGTCCCTTCGGACGTCGCTCCCATGTCGATGCCGACCTTCATTTCCACCTCTTGCTGTACTGATTCGCGCTCGGGCGCAGACCGCCGAGCCGGCGACACCTAGCACGCTTTTGCCGGAATGCGTGCCTCCGACGCAGAAAACCCACAGGGAATACACGCCGGAAAGTCACCCGGAAAGAACCGGATGCACAAATCCGCTCGCCGCAAGATAAAGTTGAGATTGGCTGAGGGTCGTACTTTTGCGAGCAATGACGAATGCCCATATCGGTTATGGTCGAAGCGTTCTGCCAGGGGCAGTGATGGAACACTACGAAACAGAACAGCAAATGGAGATGAACAATCTCGATCAGCGCATGCGCGACGCTTACAAGGATGGGCAACGCATCACGTCAAGAGATGAAGCCGCACGCATCAGCCGCATGCACTTCCGGACCGCCTGCGTGCTGGCTGCCTTGATCGGACTTTCGCTGGCGATCTTCTTCTAGCCGATCGTCTCGGTCCGTCCCACCCGGTGCTCGACGGTCGCGTCGGGCGTTACCGTCAGGCCGAATCCCTGCATCAGCCGCCGGGTCGCAAAATCTGGCTTGCCGGAGGTAAAAATTGCCGGATCCTGGCCATTCAGCGGCTCGAAGCCGTTCGGCAGCGGCACGAGCGAACGCGCCCGCCGGGCAATCGCTTCCGCCGGATCCAGCCAGTCGACAGGCCATGGCGCGAGCTTTCGGAAGACATTGGCCATGAAGGGATAGTGCGTACAGGCCAGCACGACGATATCGGTCTTCCTGCCGTCCATCTCGACGAAACACGGGGCGATTTCGGCAAGGACCGTCTCATCGTCCAGCTTCTCGCCACGAATATAGGCCTCCGCCATCTTGGCGAGGTTCTCCGAGCCGACGAGGCGCACGTGACATTGGCTGGCGAAGGACTGGATGAGATCGCGGGTATAGGCGCGCTTGACGGTGCCCGGCGTCGCCAGAACAGACACAAGACCGGAACGTGTGCGCTCGGCTGCCGGCTTGATCGCCGGAACTGTGCCGACGAAGGTCATCTGAGGATAGGCCGCGCGCAGATCTGCGCCGACAAGCGTAAAGGCGGTGTTGCAAGCGATCACGCAGATTTCCGGATCATGCTCGGAAAGCAGCCGGCCGAAAAGCTCGATCACGCGCGCCTTCAGCGCCGCCTCTTCCCAGCCACCATAGGGAAAGCCGGCGTCGTCGGCCACATAGATGAAATGCCGCTCGGGCATCAGCACCCTCGCCTCGCGCAGCACGGTCAAGCCGCCGATGCCGCTGTCGAAGACGAGGATGGGTTTCAGTTCACTCGCTGTCACCTTTGTCTCGCGCTTTCCTGTTGTGCTCGCCCCTGCTGTGATCACCTGGAGCGCCGGAGCCCCGCGGGTTTTCCCGCGTGAACCGGTCGAGCGAAGAAATGACGCCGCGCAGCACCTGGATTTCGGATTCGGTAAAGGATGGTCTGGTCAGAACAGCGCGCAGGTTTTCGACCAATTTCGGCTTTTTGTCGGCGGAGCGGAAATAGTTGCGCGCGTCGAGCGCTTCCTCGACATGCTCGAAGAGCCCCTGCAGATGTTCCTTGGTCGCCGGCCGCTGCTCGATCGCCTGGAACGAGGTCTGGTCCTCCGATTCCATGCCGGTCTTCAGCCATTCATAGGACATCAAGAGCACGGCCTGAGCGAGATTGAGCGACGCGAAGGCCGGGTTGACCGGAAAGGTCACGATTTCGTCGGCAAGCGCCACTTCCTCGTTGGTAAGTCCGGTGCGCTCGCGCCCGAACAGGATGCCCGTCTTCTCACCGCCTTGAAAACGCTGGCGCAGCGTGCGCGCGGCAACGATCGGCGAACGCACCGGCTTGTAGCCGTCGCGGTCGCGGGCCGTCGTCGCATAGACGAAGTTGAGATCGGCGATCGCCTCTTCGACCGAACCATAGAGCTTGGCAGCGTCGATCACGTGGTCGGCACGGCTTGCGGCAGAGCGCGCCTTTTCGCTCGGCCAGCCGTCGCGCGGATTGACGAGCCGAAGCTCTGCCAGGCCGAAATTCGCCATTGCCCGCGCGACCATGCCGATGTTTTCGCCGAGCTGCGGATAGGCGAGAATGATCGCCGGTCCTTCCACCAGAAGTTCGCGCTCGCTGTTCGTACCTGCCATTTTCCCGTGCCTTCGCCTGTCGTTCGGCGCTTCCCTTGCACAAATACCGCGGAAATTAAAGTCCACTACAAATGAAGCCGGTTGAGAGAGACCCCGATCATCTCGAGACCAAGCTCCGCATCGTCCTTCGAGATCGGCAGGTGCCGATCGACCGGCGCACCGATCCGGCCGACCTCGTAGAAATAGGCGGACGCCTTGTCGCGCACCGACCGAACGAGTTCGAGATTGGCGTCGATGTCCTCTTTGAAATCGGTGCCCTCCAGCTCCGCATCCGTGCCGACGCGTCGCGCGAAGACCCGTGCCCAGTAGGTGCAGGCCATGAAGATTGCCAGCGCCTGGCGCACATGGCCGGGGCGCGTCACCAGCTGCCACGGAAGCCCAAGCGGTTTTGCCGCCGCCGCGAGCTCGCGATAGGCCCGGTCGAGCGCCTGAGAGCGGGCAACGAGAACCATGCCGGAAGTGCCGTCCCGCGCAGCCTGCAACAGGCCGATCAGTTCGTCGCACCAGGTCGCGACAGCTGTATCGAGCGTGGTGCGGGTGCGCGTCGGAAAAACGACGAAGGCGACGGCCGCACCGGCGATCGAGCCGATCATGGTTTCCTCGAGACGAAGCTGCAGGAGATGCGGCGTCAGCACGCCCATGAGGCTGTAGACCAGCGACAGCACGACGGAAATGAAGAAGGTCATCGTCGCGTAGGAAACGGCGAGGAAATAGAAGGCGAGAAAGACGCAGAGGGCGCTGAGCGGCAGCACGAGATAGATATTGCCGCCAACCAGCGTGCCGACGATGATGCCGACTACGATGCCAAAGAGCGTGCCTGCCGAGCGCTGCAGCGCCTTGACGGCCGTGTCACCACGCGAACGTGTGTTTGTGAAGACCAGAAAGGCCGCGAGCACCGCCCAGAACCAGCGCTCGCGTGACAGCATCAGCCCGAAGACCATGGCGATGCCGGATGCGAGCGTGATCTGGATCGCTGCCTTCAGCGCCGGGTCGGCAAGCGATGGCTTCCAGCGGCTTGGTCCGCCCTCCTGTTGTGCCTGCGGCTCTTCGAGGTCGGCCGGCGTCAGCTTTGCAAGGCTGCGGGCAAGCCTCTGCCTGACATTCCGAAGCCAGAGCAGCGCCTTCACCGTTTCCGCACGCCGTGGTGCCGCATCGCCAAGCCGCGCGATCTCCTCGTCGATCCGCTCGCCGTCACGCGCCAGCGTCGCCTCCACCAGCGCCGGCGGCGGCATCGACTGGAAGCTCACCACGATCACGCTCTCGGCCGCGAGATGCAGGTCGAAAAGATTGACGACGACGTCGGCCGAGACGAGGCCCGGCTCCGGTTCCGGCCGCCGGTTCTCGGTGGGAATGAAGCTTTCGGCCATCAGCACCGCTTCCTTCAGCCGTTCTTCCGCCGTGTGCAGCCGCCGCCGATCGACCTCGGAAAGAACCGGCTTGCGGGCAATCTCCGCCAGTTGCAGCAGCATCTGGTCGACGCGGCGCTGCACGCTGGCGGTCGCCCGCAACAGATCCTGGTAGCGATCATCCGGCAGCAGCCGTGTGCGGACGAGATGCGCGACCGTGGCGGAGACCGCCGCGCCGAAGAACAGCGCCGGCAGCTGATCAAGCGTCGGCCGCAGATAGGCGCCGGTGAAATAAGACATGAACGCGAACATGCCGACGGCAAAGCCGCGCGGGCCGAAGGACCGGCCATAGACGGCGAGAAAGATGATCAACAGGAAAACGACGTCCGAGACGTAGCGATGATTCTCGAGAACCGATGCAAGCCCGACCATGCAAACACCGACGGCGACGGCGACGATGCGGGTCAGGCGCTGGCCTGCCACCGTCGTGTCGCGAACGGCGAGACCGCCTTCGATCGACAGCGACGCAGCGAGGCCGAAGGCGGCCGGCGGCAGCGGCGCCACGAGATAGTGAAACGCCATCAGGAGCAGAATGGAAACGACGATCGTCGCGGTGATGCGGGAGGCCTGCCGCAGGCGGGAGAAGGCCGGATCGTTGGCAAGAAGCCAATCGCGCATACGGGAACGAAATGCCATCGGATGCCTTTGTCTGTCTGCGTTCGCCTCACGTGCGCGTCGCTTCGCGGGGGTTCTTCCTGCATAGCGGCAGGCGCGATCTTTGCAAGGCCGGCGCGCTGAGAGCCCAGCCGGAAAGGCGTGCCGAAGCCTTGTGCGAGGCCAGTCGCAACCTCCATCCAAAGTTTCAACCAAGCACGCTTTGCCTTGCCGGTTCTGAGTGCTATAGGGCACAGGATTTTTCAGAGAGGAAGGGACATCGCTCCCGCTGTCCCGCATAAGCTACGAGGCATATTCATGGCAAAGATCAAGGTCGCCAATCCGGTCGTCGAGCTCGACGGCGACGAGATGACCCGCATCATCTGGCAGTTCATCAAGGACAAGCTGATCCATCCCTACCTCGACATCGATCTGGAATATTACGACCTCAGCGTCGAAAACCGCGATGCCACCGAAGACCAGGTGACGGTCGACGCGGCCAACGCGATCAAGAAGCACGGCGTCGGCGTCAAGTGCGCCACGATCACGCCGGATGAAGCCCGCGTCGAGGAATTCAAGCTGAAGAAGATGTGGAAGTCGCCGAACGGCACGATCCGCAACATCCTCGGCGGCGTTATCTTCCGCGAGCCGATCATCTGCAAGAACGTTCCGCGCCTGGTTCCGGGCTGGACCAAGCCGATCATCGTCGGCCGTCATGCCTTCGGCGACCAGTACCGCGCCACCGACTTCAAGTTCCCGGGCAAGGGCAAGCTGACGATGAAGTTCGTCGGCGAAGACGGCAAGGAAATCGAATACGACGTCTTCGACGCACCGTCGGCCGGTGTTGCCATGGGCATGTACAACCTCGACGATTCGATCACCGAATTCGCGCGTGCTTCGTTCAACTACGGCATCCAGCGCAAGGTTCCGGTCTACCTCTCGACCAAGAACACCATCCTCAAGGTCTATGACGGCCGCTTCAAGGACATCTTCCAGAAGGTCTTCGAGGAAGAATTCGCCGAGAAGTTCAAGGAACTGAAGATCTGGTACGAACACCGCCTGATCGACGACATGGTCGCCTCCGCTCTGAAGTGGTCCGGCGGTTACGTCTGGGCGTGCAAGAACTACGACGGCGACGTGCAGTCGGACATCGTGGCCCAGGGCTTCGGCTCGCTCGGCCTGATGACCTCGGTTCTGATGACGCCGGATGGCAAGACGGTCGAAGCCGAAGCTGCCCACGGCACGGTTACCCGCCACTACCGCCAGCACCAGAAGGGCGAGGAAACCTCGACCAACTCGATCGCCTCGATCTTCGCCTGGACCCGTGGCCTTGCGCACCGCGCCAAGCTCGACGGCAATGCCGAACTCGCGAAGTTCGCCGACACGCTTGAGAAGGTTTGCGTCGACACCGTCGAATCCGGCTTCATGACCAAGGACCTGGCGCTGCTCATCGGTCCCGATCAGCCGTGGCTCTCGACCACCGGCTTCCTCGACAAGATCGACGAGAACCTGCAGAAGGCCATGGCTGCCTGATAGGGCGCCAGACACTTCGAAAAACACGGAACCCGGCCATGCGCCGGGTTTCTTTTTTACCAGCACCGTCGCTCAGCTGATCTCCGCGGCGGCAAGCCCTTACGGGAACGACCGATGATCTCATTCAGACCGATGCTTGATAGCGAATACCCGGCCTATCTCGACTATTTCATTCCGGACTACGCCATTGAAATTTCGGCCAACTACGGCTTTTCCGACGCTGACGCGCTGGTGCAGGCAAGACGTGAAATCGCACAAGATCTGCCGCAGGGCGTGAAGACGCCGGGCAACGTGCTGCTCTGTGTGATCAATGAGACCGATTCCAGCCTCATAGGCTACCTCTGGTATAGACCAGACCTCGCCGGCCATTCGGTCTTCATCAGCGATTTCCACATCCTTGCCAGCCAGCAGGGGCAAGGTTTCGCCAAGCAGGCCCTCAATGCGCTCGAAACCGAGCTTTCAGCGAAAGGCTTTAAGCAGATAAAGCTGCGTGTCGCGGAGAACAATCGACGTGCCAAACACGTCTACGATGTCGCAGGTTTTCGCGTTACCGGCATCAATATGAGCAAGTTGATCAAGCCTTGCGGGCCGTGAGGGGCGAAAGCCGACGGCTCGATAGCATGCGATTGCTGGCCACGGATGTACCGGCACTGCAAAATGGCGGACGAGGAGAGGTCGGCTCAGCCGGCCCTTCTTGTTTGTGTGGCCGGATGTCTGCGCTTGGATCGGCAGGTGCCATCAGGAAAAGGCAGACAAGGCTTGAAACCTTGTCGGCCGTTCAGAGGTGTTCCACTTCGCCGATCGCAACCGACCACCGACGTCTTGCAAGCCTCACTTCAGCGGCAGGTAGATCTCGCTCAAAAGCTCCGTCGGCGCCACTTCGCGGGGATTGTTGAGATACTTCTCGAACATCAGGCTGTCGCGGATTTCACGATCTGACTGTGGCAGCCAGGTGCCGTAGAGCCATTGGTAAGCGTTCGGCATATCCGCATAGGGACCCTTGTGGCGCAGCACGGCGTAGCGGCCGCCGTCGAGGTGCTGCGGTGTCAGCGGCGTCTCCACCGGCATCTGTTCGCGAACGCTGACGCAGGCGAAGGAGCGCAGCTTGTCGGTCGGAACCAGTTCGGGGTCGTCGAGGTAGATGCCGATCATCTCCATGTCCGGCCGGAACAGCTGGCGCGAGAACAAGGTTCCGTAGAGCGTCTCGAACGCCCGCCCGATCTCCATGTAGGAGCCGCTATGGGCGACGCCGACGAGGTCGAAGGCCTCAACCTCCTTGAGGGTGACTTCATACATATCAGGGATTCCTTCCGTTGACGCGGTTTCAAAGGCGACATGGCTGCCCTCCTTCCGGTAGCGCGCCGGCGGCAGCCCGTAAGCTCCCTTGAAGGTGCGGTTGAAGGATTGGAGATTGGGGTAGCCAGAGCGCTGCGCGATCGCTTCGACAGGAAGATCGGACTGGGCGAGATCGGCCGAGGCCCGCTGCAGTCGCAGCCGCTTCACGGTTGCGGCCAGCGTCTCGCCATGGACCGCACGATAGATGCGGTGCCAGTGGTGCGGCGATAGACAGGCGATCTCGGAGAGACGATCGAGGTCGAGATCGCCGTCGAGATGGCCATAAATGTAGTCGCTGACCCTGTGCAGGCGCCGTTCATAGGTCGCCCACGCTACCCGATCGTCCATGTCTACCCTTTCGCGCTTTGCTCACGGATCGGTAGACCATAGATCAATTTGACAAATCCTGCGGACTTCTCCGGCGTACCGCCACAATTTTGCAAGCGCCGCGACTCAAGCTAGCTCTATTATCATTGCCGTCTTGCAGGCTCCGCCCGGGATCCACCGGACGGAACTCTTCTGGCCGAAGGCCCAGCCGATGACCGATACTCTTGTTCCGAAGATCGTAAGCGTTTTCACTGAAGGATATGACGGCGCCCGCCTGCGCGCCGACGCGATCGCCGGCCTCACTGTCGCAATCGTTGCCTTGCCCCTGTCGATGGCGATCGCCATCGCATCGGGCGTCACGCCTGATCGCGGCCTCTATACCGCCATTGTCGGCGGCTTTCTTGTCTCCTTCCTCGGCGGCAGCCGCTCCCAGATCGGCGGTCCGGCTGGCGCCTTCATCGTGCTGGTCGCTGCCACGGTCAATCGCCACGGCGTCGACGGTCTCCTGCTGGCGACGATGATGGCCGGGGTGATGCTGATTGCTGCCGGCTATTTGCGGCTCGGCAAATACATCAAGTTCATTCCCTATCCCGTCACCGTTGGCTTTACCGCCGGCATCGCGGTGATCATCTTCGCAAGCCAGCTGCGCGATCTTCTCGGGATCACGCTTGAGGGCAATGAGCCCGGCCCCTTCCTCGACAAGATCACCGCCCTCGCTGCCGCGATCGACACGATCAACCCGCCGACCGTGGCAACCGCAGCACTGACGATTGCTGTTATCTTCGTCCTACGCAAGCTGAGGCCGCATTGGCCGGGCATGCTGATCGCGATCGCCGTCGCATCTGTCGCCGTCGCCCTGTTACACCTGCCGACCGAAACGATCGGCACCCGCTTTGGCGGCATCCCCGGCGGCCTGCCGAGGCCGGCGCTGCCGCCGTTATCCTTCGACCGGGTCGCTGCGGTCTTCCCGGATGCAGTTTCGTTCGCGCTGCTCGGAGCCATCGAATCCCTGCTTTCCGCCGTCGTCGCTGACGGCATGACCGGCCGGCGTCATCGCTCCAGCGTCGAACTGATCGGCCAGGGCATTGCCAACATCGGTTCGGCACTCTTCGGCGGCATCTGCGTCACCGGCACCATCGCACGCACGGCGACGAATGTGCGGGCCGGCGGCACCAGTCCGGTGTCGGGCATGCTGCACGCGGCTTTCCTTCTCGCTTTCATGCTGGTGGCTGCTCCACTTGCAAGCTATATCCCGCTTGCAGCCCTTGCCGGCATGCTTGCGGTCGTCGCCTGGAACATGGTCGAGAAGCCGGCCTTCATGGCGTTGTTGCGATCATCAGGCGGCGATGCCGTGGTGCTGCTCGCCACCTTTGCCATCGTCGTCTTTCGCGATCTGACCGAAGGTATCGTCGTCGGCTTCGCGCTTGGAGCCGTTCTCTTCATCGACCGTATGGCCAAGAGCATCGCCATCGGCAAAGCGAAGCGCCCAGGATCCAGCGCGGAAGAAAATGGCGCCGAGGAACATCCCGTTGCCGCCGACGACCCGGATACGGTGATCTATCACATTTCCGGCGTCTTCTTCTTCGGCTCCGCGGCAACTGTTGGCTCGGTGCTGGACCGGATTGCCGACCAGCGCCGCAACTTCATTCTTGATTGCAGCGACGTGCCTTTCATGGATTCAACCGCGGCTAACGTGATCGAAGGCACCGTCCGAAAGGCCGAACGGACCGGCGTGCGCTTCATCGTTACCGGCGCCTCGCACCAAGTCCGGCGCATGCTGGCGAGCCACGACGTGCACGAGCCACGTGTCGCAACGTTTGCGTCCATCGAACTTGCGCTCGACAACATCCGCGGTGCGACGAAAGAATAGAGAATTCAGAGCGATGCCGACGTTTTCTAACAATTTGAGGACATCGAACAAAAAAGGGCGCCGAAGTGGCGCCCTTCTAGTTTCTGTCTTTGACGGTTACCCGGCCAGTGCAACGGCCACGGCCTCGATGGCTTCGGCCGCCTTCTCACCATCCGGACCACCGGCCTGGGCCATGTCAGGACGTCCGCCGCCACCCTTGCCGCCGAGCGCGGCTGATGCGACGCGAACGAGGTCGACGGCGCTGAGCTTCGAGGTCAGATCGTCGGTGACGGCCACGACCGCACTCGCCTTGCCATCGCCGGACACGCCGACGAAAGCGACGACGCCAGAGCCGAGGCTCTTCTTGCCGTCATCGGCAAGGCTCTTCAGATCCTTGGGCTCGACGCCCGAGACGACCTTGCCGAGGAAACGAACGCCAGCGATGTCGCGGGCTGCGTCGGCGGAACCCGCCTCGCCGCCACCGCCGAGCGCCAGCTTCTTCTTGGCTTCGGTCAGTTCGCGTTCCAGCTTGCGGCGTTCGTCGAGCAGCGCCTCGACGCGGCCGAGCACGTCGCCCGGCTGAACCTTCAGCGTGTTGGCGAGTGTCTTCACGCGCTCGTCCTGCTCGTTGAGATAGGCGCGTGCGGCTTCGCCGGTCAGCGCCTCGATGCGGCGAACGCCGGCGCCGACTGCGCTTTCCGAAACGACACGGACGAGACCGATGTCACCGGTGGCCGACACGTGGGTACCGCCGCAAAGCTCGACGGAATAGGCGCGGTTGGCCTTGGAACCGTGAATGCCGCGGCCCATCGAGACGACGCGCACTTCGTCGCCATACTTCTCGCCAAAGAGTGCCATCGCGCCTTCGGCGATCGCATCGTCGACGCTCATCAGGCGCGTGGTCACCGGCGTGTTCTGCACGATGATCTCGTTGGCCATTTCCTCCACGATCTTCAGCTCTTCCGCCGTCATCGGCTTCGGATGCGAAACGTCGAAGCGCAGGCGTTCCGGGGCTACCAGCGAGCCCTTCTGGGCGACATGGGTGCCGAGCACTTCGCGCAGCGCCTCATGCAGCAGGTGGGTTGCCGAGTGGTTGGCGCGCAGGCGCGAGCGGCGCGCATGGTCGACGTCGAGCTGCGCGGCGTCGCCGGTCTTCACCGTACCTTCAGCAACGGTCGCGAAATGAACGAAGAGCCCCTCGCCGCGCTTCTGCGTGTCGGTCACGACAAGCTTGCCGGTTTCGGTGGTGATCGTGCCGGTGTCGCCCATCTGGCCGCCCGATTCGCCGTAGAACGGCGTCTGGTTGAGCACCACCTGGACCGTGTCGCCCTTGGCTGCCGAAGCGACGACGGCGCCGTCGCGCACGATCGCCTGGATCACGCCTTCGGCGGTCTCGGTGTCATAGCCGAGGAAGTCGGTGGCGCCGTGCTTTTCCTTGAGCTCGAACCAGATCGTCTCGGTCGCCGCTTCGCCCGAGCCGGCCCAGTTGGCGCGGGCTTCGGCCTTCTGGCGCTCCATGGCGACAGAGAAGGCGTCGGTATCGACGGTGATGCCCTTGGCGCGCAGGGCGTCCTGGGTCAGGTCGAGCGGGAAGCCGTAGGTGTCGTAGAGCTTGAAGGCGGTTTCGCCGTTGAACTGGTCGCCTTCCGAGAGATCGGCAGATGCGTCCGAAAGCAAGTTCAGACCGCGCTCCAGCGTCTTGCGGAAGCGGGTTTCCTCAAGCTTCAGCGTCTCGGAGATCAGCGCTTCTGCGCGCATCAGTTCCGGATAGGCGCGGCCCATCTGGCCGACCAGCGCCGGCAAGAGCTTCCACATCAACGGATCCCGGGCACCGAGCAATTGCGCGTGGCGCATGGCGCGGCGCATGATGCGGCGCAGCACGTAACCGCGGCCCTCGTTCGACGGCAGCACGCCGTCGGCAATCAGGAAAGCGGACGAACGCAGATGGTCGGCAATGACACGATGGCTGGCGCGCTGGTCGCCCTCGGCCTTGACGCCGGTTGCTTCCTCGGAAGCTGCGATCAGGGCGCGGAAAAGGTCGATGTCGTAGTTGTCGTGCTGGCCCTGCAGCACCGCTGCCAGGCGCTCGAGGCCCATGCCGGTGTCGATCGACGGACGCGGCAGGTTGACCCGCTCTTCCTTGGTGATCTGCTCGTACTGCATGAAGACGAGGTTCCAGATCTCGATGAAACGGTCACCGTCCTCGTCGGCCGAGCCGGGCGGTCCACCCCAGATATGGTCGCCATGGTCGTAGAAGATTTCCGAGCATGGGCCGCAGGGCCCGGTATCGCCCATGGCCCAGAAGTTGTCGCTCGTCGGAATGCGGATGATGCGGTCGTCGGAGAAGCCGGCGATCTTCTTCCAGAGATCGAAGGCTTCGTCGTCGGTGTGGTAGACCGTGACCAGCAGGCGCTTGGCGTCGAGGCCGTATTCCCTAGTGATCAGGTTCCAGGCAAGCTCGATGGCGTTCTCCTTGAAGTAATCGCCAAAGGAGAAGTTGCCGAGCATTTCGAAGAAGGTGTGATGGCGCGCGGTGTAGCCGACATTGTCGAGGTCGTTGTGCTTGCCGCCGGCGCGCACGCATTTCTGCGCGGTCACGGCCGTCGAATAGGGACGCTGTTCCAGGCCGGTGAAGACGTTCTTGAACTGCACCATGCCGGCATTGGTGAACATCAATGTCGGGTCGTTGCGCGGCACCAACGGGCTCGACGACACGACCTCATGACCGTTCCTGCGGAAATAGTCGAGAAAGGTCGACCGGATTTCATTCACGCCGCTCATCTTGCGTCCTATTCTAAAGCACCGATTCCGGCCCGGATCCGGCATCTGCCGCGCCACTAAGCCATTGTCCTTAAACCCCGTGGCCATCCATGATGGCCGCGCCCTCCAACGCCCTCGGTCGCCGGAACCAAAGGCTTTTATCGTTCACGTATCATACTGTCCAGACGGCAGCAAAAAACCGGCCGTCATAGGACGACCGGTTCTCCGGAAGCTTCAGTTCCTGGTGTTTCACGCCTCGGCGGCGTCGTCGCTGCCGTCGTCGGGTTCCGGGCCGCCGTTTTCGAGGAACCGGTCGGCGATCAGGCCGGCGTTCTGGCGCAGCGCCGTCTCGATCTCACGCGCCAGGTCCGGGTTGTCGCGCAGGAACGTCTTGGCGTTCTCGCGGCCCTGGCCGAGGCGCTGGCTGTTATAGGAGAACCAGGCACCGGATTTCTCGACGATGCCGGCCTTGACGCCGAGATCGACGAGTTCGCCGGTCTTGGAAACGCCTTCGCCATACATGATGTCGAACTCGACCTGCTTGAAGGGCGGCGCCATCTTGTTCTTGACGACCTTGACACGGGTCTGGTTGCCGACGACCTCTTCGCGCTCCTTGACCGAACCGATGCGGCGGATGTCGAGGCGGACCGAGGCGTAGAACTTCAGCGCGTTGCCGCCGGTGGTGGTTTCCGGCGAACCGAACATGACGCCGATCTTCATGCGGATCTGGTTGATGAAGATGACCATGCAGTTCGACTTGGAGATCGACGCGGTCAGCTTGCGCAGCGCCTGGCTCATCAGGCGTGCCTGCATGCCCGGCAGGCTGTCGCCCATTTCGCCTTCGATTTCGGCGCGCGGCACAAGCGCTGCGACGGAGTCGACGACGAGAACGTCGATCGCACCGGAGCGCACCAGCGTGTCGGTGATCTCAAGCGCCTGCTCGCCGGTGTCCGGCTGCGAGATCAGGAGGTTTTCGAGATCGACACCGAGCTTGCGCGCATAGATCGGATCGAGCGCGTGTTCGGCGTCGACGAAGGCGCAGATGCCGCCCTTCTTCTGTGCTTCGGCGATCGTCTGCAGCGCCAGCGTCGTCTTACCCGAGCTTTCCGGGCCGTAAATTTCAACGATGCGGCCCTTCGGCAGGCCGCCGATGCCGAGCGCGATGTCGAGGCTGAGAGAACCCGTCGAGACGGTTTCGATCTCGATGATGCTGTCCTTCCCACCGAGCTTCATGATCGATCCCTTGCCGAACGACCGTTCGATCTGGGAAAGTGCCGCTTCAAGTGCCTTGCTTTTATCCACCGATTTGTCCTCTACGAGCCGCAAAGAGTTTTGTGCCATTTGGTCCACCTTTAGGTTATTGAAGCTACCGAGGCAATGAAGCCGCCGCAGGAGTTTTTGTACATGTTTTGTTCCGTATTTGCAAGAGCAGGACAATATATTGAAAAACAATGATTATCTTGGTTTCGTTCTTTTCATGTTCACGGGATTGAAACCATAGGTTCTCAAATGCGCGCAGTACGTCTTCAAACCTGCCCCTCAGGGCTTGGCCGATTCGCCTGAGACGAAGAGATCGGGCGCATGGGTCCTTGGAATTTGGACCTCGGCCATTGCAGAAAGCCAACAGATATTTCGGCCGATGGGCCAAGCAGAGGAACATTCATGACGGAAGCTGAAATCGCCGTCTTCGGCGGAGCGCATATCGACAGGCGCGGCCGCATATCGGGGACGACCGCACCGGGTTCCAGCAATCCCGGCACCTGGTTCGAAGAGGCTGGCGGTGGCGGCTTCAACGCGGCCCGCAACCTTGCGCGCCTTGGCCATGGCGTGCGCATGATCAGCACTCGCGGCGGCGATGCCGCCGGCGAGATGGTGACGGCGGCGGCGGCCGCAGCAGGGGTCATCGACAGCCCCCTCACCTTTCTCGATCGCCAGACGCCGAGCTACACCGCGATCCTTGAAAACGACGGCAATCTGGTGATCGCGCTCGCCGACATGGAACTCTACCGGCTGTTCTCGCCGCGACAATTGCAACGCCGGGCGCTCCGCGATGTCGTCGCCACGAGCAGGCTCGTGCTGACGGACGCCAACCTGCCGGAGGAAACGATCGCCGCGCTGGTCCAGTCGGCCGCGGGCAACGGGCGCCTCGTCGCCGGCATTGCCGTTTCGCCCGCCAAGGTCATCCGCTACCGGCCGTGCCTCCCCCATCTCTCCTTCCTGTTCATGAATGAATCCGAGGCACGGGCGCTGACCGGCAAGGACGCGGCCGAGGCGGAAGCATGGCCGGCGCTTTTGAGAAGCGCGGGCCTCAATGGCGGCGTGGTCACACGCGGCGGCCGCGCGGTCGTCGCCTTCGATGGCGACAGCATCTGCGTTGCCGTTCCGCCGGCGCTCCCGGCACTGGCCGACGTGACCGGCGCCGGTGATGCGCTTGCCTCCGGCTTCCTCTCCGCGCGCCTCGCCGGCTGCAATCTGACCGAGTGCCTGCGGCACGGCATCGCAGCCGCCGGAATCACATTGCGCTCTCCCTTGGCCGCATCCGAAGAGATGTCCGCGGCCAATCTCGAACAGGCGCTGGCTCTTGTGCCCACGCCCCAAATGCTGTCATGACAATTGCCAGCAGAACTCCCAAGGAAAGACCATGACCAAACCCGCTTCTCCCTCCCTGCCGATGGCATATTCCGACGAGGTCGCAGCCGCCAAGGCGCGTGGCGCGCCGATCGTGGCGCTGGAATCGACCATCATCACCCATGGCATGCCCTATCCCGGCAATCTGAACATGGCCCGCAGCGTCGAAGCGATCATCCGCGAACAGGGTGCCGTGCCGGCAACGATCGCCGTCATCCATGGCGTGCTGCATATCGGCCTTGATGACGCCAAGCTCGAGGAGTTGGCGAAGACGGAAGGTGCGATGAAGGTCTCGCGCGCCGACCTCGCCTTCGCGATCGCCGAGCGCCGCACGGGCGCAACCACCGTCGCCGCGACGATGATTGCGGCTGCCCGCGCCGGCATCCGCGTCTTTGCGACCGGCGGCATCGGTGGCGTGCACCGCGGCGCCGAACTCACCTTCGACGTCTCCGCCGACCTCGACGAACTTGCCCGCACCGGCGTCATCGTCGTCTGCGCCGGCGCCAAGGCGATCCTCGACATTCCGAAGACGCTCGAAGTGCTCGAAACCCGCGGTGTCCCCGTCGTCACCTATGACAGCGAAGTCTTCCCGGCCTTCTGGTCGCGCGACAGCGGCCTCAAGAGCCCGCTGATGCTGAACAGCCCGGCGGCGATCGCCAACTTCCAGAACATGCGCGAACTGCTCGGCGTCGACGGCGGCATGCTGGTAGCCAATCCGGTGCCGGAGGAAAGCGAAATCCCGCGCGAAGAGATGGAAATCTACATCGCCCGCGCGCTCGACAATGCCGAGAGCGATGAGATCACCGGCAAGGCCGTCACGCCTTACCTGCTCGACAATCTCTTCCACATGACCGAAGGCCGCAGCCTCGAGACCAACATCGCGCTGGTCGAGAACAATGCGCGCCTTGCCGGCGAGATCGCGGTCGCGCTCAACGCCAAGTAATTCCGATAGGATACCAGACGAAAAAGCCCGGCACGCAAGCGCCGGGCTTTTTCATGTCCGGCTTCCACCGGCTGATGATTTCAGTGTCAGACCGCTGATCTAGGAGTCGAGCATTTCGCGCACGGAGACTGCGAGCTGCTTCAGCGAGAACGGCTTCGGCAGGAAGCCGAATTTCGCATCCGCCGGCAGGTTGCGGGCAAAGGCGTCTTCGGCATAGCCGGAAACGAAGATGAACTTCAGGTCTGGATACTTCTTCCGCAGTTCGGTCAGCAGCGTCGGTCCGTCCATCTCGGGCATCACCACGTCAGAGACGACGATATCCACCGCGCCATCGAGCTCTTCCATGATATCGAGCGCTTCGACGCCGGAGCCCGCCTCGTAGACTGTGTAGCCGCGCGTTTCCAGCATGCGCTTGCCGCCGCGGCGTACCGCCTCCTCGTCCTCGACAAGCAGGACGACGGCCGAATCCCCGGTGAGATCGGCCGGCTCCTCGGTCTTTGCCGCCGGTGCTGCAATTGTCTGCGCTACCCGCGCCGGAGCCGCCTCCGCCGTTTCTGTCGCCGCCGGGTTGGTCTCTTCGACCGCTACCGGCACCTCGATGTGGCGCGGCAGCAGGATGCGGAAGGTCGTACCCTTGCCGACTTCCGATTCCGGATAGATGTAACCGCCCGACTGCTTGATGATGCCATAGACCATCGACAGGCCGAGACCAGTGCCCTTGCCGACTTCCTTGGTGGTGAAGAACGGCTCGAAAATCTTGTCGAGGATCTCAGGCGGGATGCCGGTCCCCTGGTCGGCGACCTCGACCATCACGAAATCGTCGTCCGGCAACTCGCGTCGTCCGAAGGACGCAACCTCGGCGGCAGGCAGGTTGCGCGTCCGAAGGGTGATCGTGCCGCCCTCCGGCATTGCATCGCGGGCATTGACCGCCAGGTTCAGCAGCACCTGTTCGAACTGGCCGAGATCGCTCTTGACCGGCCAGAGATCGCGGCCATAGTCCACCTCGACCTTGACGTTGGTTCCGGTCATGCGGTCGACCAGCATGCGCAGGTCACCGATCACATCCGTCATATTGAGCACCGTCGGCCGCATCGTCTGCTTGCGCGAGAAGGCGAGCAATTGGCGCACAAGCACCGCAGCGCGGTTGGCGTTGCGCTTGATCTCCATGAGATCGGCAAAGCTCGGATCTGCCGTACGGGCCGACAGAAGCAGGTGGTCGGACGACAGCAGGATCGCCGTCAGCACGTTGTTGAAGTCGTGCGCGATGCCGCCGGCGAGCGTGCCCACGGCGTTCATCTTCTGGGTCTGCGCCATCTGGTTCTCGAGCGCCTTCTGCTCGGTGATTTCAAGCGCATGGATGATTGCCGCTTCCTCTGGCGACTGATCGCTCTGGTCGATCACGGCGTTGATATAGAAGCGGAAGTGGCGCTCGCCATCCTTCGGGTGCAGCGCATCGATCGGCGCGATGTCACCCTGCCGGTCCTTGGCTGCCGCCAACGCCTCGTGCAGTCGGCCCTTTTCGCTTTCGTGCACCACGGCTTCGATCAGCGCCCCGCGCTCGACGTCGTCCTGCGAGACGAGGCCGGAGAAGAGCTTCAGGAACGGCGCGTTGGTGCGCAGAATCCGGCCATTGCCATCGACGGAGGCGATCGCCATCGGCGTATTGTTGAAGAAGCGGGTAAAGCGCATTGCCGCGCTCGACGCCGATTGCTCGTTGTCCTCGCCGCCTTCGCGCGACATGACGATGGTGCGGCTTTCGCCGGGTGCCCCGTCGCGCGTCGAGGAGACCCGGTGGATCATGCGCACCGGCAGGCTCTGGCCGTTCAGCTTGCGCAGATCGAGGTCGAGCATCTTGGTTTTCTTCAGGCCAGGCTCCGCCTGCACGGCCTGAACCAGCGTCAGCCCCTCGCCGGCCACCAGGTCGCCGATGCTGATCGACCCCGGCTGGAACTTGGTCAGGTCGATGCCGAGCCAATCGGCGAGCGTGGCATTGATGTAGAAGATCTCGCCCTTGCGCCCGGCAGAGAAGAAGCCGGCCGGCGCGTGGTCGAGATAGTCGATCGCGTTCTGCAGTTCCTTGAAGAAGCGCTCCTGGTCGTCGCGCTCCGCCGTAATGTCGGCAATCTGCCAGAGATAAAGCGGATTGCGCTCGCTGTCTTCGAGCGGCAGCACCCGCGCCTTCAGCCGGAACCAATGGGCGCCGGAGCCGCTGGAGGTGCTGGTCGCGAGCGGCTTCAGCAGGCGGAATTCCTCATGCCCCTGCTTGCCCTCGTGTAGACCGTTCGTCAGCCGATAGATCGCTTCCGTCGCCTCGCGATTGCGCGATAGGATGGTTTCCAGCGACTGGATGCCGGCGGCGCTCTTGGCACCCGTCAGCGCGCCATAGGCGGCGTTGGCGTAGATGATCCGGCCCTTGCGGTCGGTGACGATCGTGCCGTCCTCATGGGCATCGAGAAAGGCGCGCGCCAGTTCGTCCGGGCGCGACTGCGGCATGACCTCGATGAAGCCGATGACGGAGGAGACGAGGAAGAAGATGCCGACCATGGCAAGAACGCCGAGGATGCCGAGAACGATCTCGTTTTCCATCTCGTTCTTGAAGATCACGAAGGCGATGGCTGACACGGTGAGGACGATCGCGAGCAGAACGATCCGCAGCACGGTGCCTGGCCTGACGCCACGGTCAACAACCGGCATCTGGTAGTCGCCTGACTGCCGCAATTTCGTCATCGGATCCTCTTATGCGGCCGGCACCGCGCGCGCGGGCCGGCACTTCCGGCCGGTATCCGCGTAATCCACCGGGCGAAATCGGTCATTCCCGATACGCCCTCGATCATTCGGACAAGAATCATCTTTAACAATCAGAGATAACAGCAAAAAGCACCTCTGCGGAAGCATTGCAGCCAATTCACAGGGAATGTCGGCGAAGTCCTTGTCCGGGCCCGAAAAAAGCCGTCAAATACTGGCACTCGAAAGGCAGAAGGAGTTCAGCCTATGATGGAAACGATCATCGCAGACAATGGCAGCCGGTTCGTCATCGCCGCCGCAGCCGTCGCGATCGGACTTCTCTGCCTCGTGGCCGTGCTCTGGATCATGCGCAATCGCCCCTCCTCGCCCTTCATTCGCGGCGGCAAGAACCGCCAGCCGCGCCTTGCCGTGCTCGATGCCGCTGCCGTCGACACCCGTCGCCGCCTGGTGCTCGTGCGCCGCGATGATGTCGAACATCTGATCATGATCGGCGGCCCGACGGATATCGTCATCGAGAGCCGGATCGGTGCGCCCGAGGAGCGGGCGACCGTCGCGGAGCGCAAGGTAGCGGAACCGCTGGCAGTGGACAGCCGGCCGGCAACGCGAGAGCTGCCGCAACAAGCCGCACCTTCGCTTGAAGCTGAAACCGTCGCCGCCGTCACGCCGGTCCGCCCCGTTGCCCAACCGGAGGAACAACCGGTCACCCGTATCGAGCCGGCCGCGCCGCCGCGCGTTGTCGTGGAGCAGCGCCCGGTCGCCGCACCCGTCCTTGCGGCCGAACAACGTCCGCCTGTCCGTCCGTCCGTGCAGCAGGCTCCGGAAATCCCGGCTGTCACGGCCGCTTCGGCGCCCCAGTCGAACTTCGAAATCGCCATAAACAGGTCCGCACCGGCGGTCCAGCAAGTCCAGGCGCAGCCAATCCCCGTACAACCCGTGCAGTTGCAGCGCCCGGCCCCCACCATCCAGCAGCCCCAGCCGGCGCCGGCCACTGCCCTCACGGATTTCGAGCGCCTGCTCGATGCGGAGATCAGCGGCGACCTGCAGCGTCTTGGCCCGGCCACAGTACCGAACCCAGGCACCGTTGCCTCCACGAACATGGTGGCACCGGAGAGCCGCTCCCTGGCACCATCCGGCCGTCAGGAGCCTACGCTTGGCGCGCCCGGCGCTGAAGGCGGCCGCAAGGAACCGTCCATCGAAGAAGAGATGAACCGCATGCTGGCCGATATCTCGGCCGGCCGGAAGCCATAGCTTCCCCGCTCACGGGTGACGCCGCTGAGCATCGCGAAGCGGTCCAGCCTTGGTAAGCAATCGGTCCAAAAGAAAAAGGCGCGGTTTGAGCCGCGCCTTTTTTCAGACAGTTCCGATAGTCGGATATCTTATTCGTCCCGGTAGACCTTTTCCCGACGCTCGTGACGCTCTTGCGCCTCGATCGACAGGGTTGCGATTGGCCGTGCGTCCAGCCGCTTCAGGCCGATTGGCTCACCGGTCTCTTCGCAGTAGCCGTAGGTGCCTTCATCGAGCCGTTGCAGCGCCGCGTCGATCTTGGAGATCAGCTTGCGCTGACGGTCTCGGGCTCTGAGCTCAATTGCCCGATCCGTTTCGGAAGAAGCCCTGTCCGCGAGATCAGGATGATTGGCGCTCTCCTCTGCCAAGTGATCCAGTGTCTCGCGTGCCTCACGAAGGATGTCATTTTTCCAAGCATTCAACTTGGCCCGGAAATACGCCCGGTGGTTGGCATTCATGAATTCATCGTCCTCGGATAGGACGAAGGTACTAAGATCGATCTTCTCACTCAACGCGATTCTCCTGAAGAACATCTCATTGCGGCGCTGTATAGACCTATGGAAGCCTTGATTCAAGCCTCGGAACAGGCACTCAACCGTATTTTAATATTGCTCGCGATTCAGGCTAACTGACGAATATTTCATCAAAATTACACATTGGAACTTGAATTCCTGCTTGTACGTACCGCTGCGTCCGGCCGTCCTCGCTGAAAAGTGACACTGATGTGTTTGCGTCATTGGATCGCCTGATCGCGACCGCGGCAAAGCGCAGCAGCTTGCCGATCCCCGGAAAAAAGCAGCCGGCAGCTTGATCTTTGCGGCTCCCGAGGGAAAAGGTGGAGGTCTGCCGGGCGACGCGCAAGCTGTGCCCGGACAACACCATTCGACCCTGCCGCCACAAGCGACAGGCAGCCACCGGAAACCGCTCGATGCAAGACAGCGCCCCCAAGGCCCTTCGCCTTTACCTTCTGCGGCACGCACGCTCCGGTTGGGCGTTGCCCGGGCAACGCGACTTCGACCGGGCGCTGGACGAGGTCGGTTATGTCGATGCGGAACGGCTCGCGCAGATGGCTGCCGACCGCGGCATCCGCCCCGAGCGCATCCTCTGTTCCACCGCCGTGCGCTGCCGCGAAACCGCCGAACCGTTCTTTCGCACCGTCAGTGAAAGTCTCGATATCCGTTACATCGATGCACTCTATTCGGGACCGGCAACGGTCTACTTCGATCTCATCGACGCCCATCGGCATCTGAATTCGCTGATGCTGGTCGGGCACAACCCGATGATCGAGCAATTGCTTCACCGGCTGATCGGAGACGACGCAGCGCGTGAGGCGTTTGCCTACGGTTATCCGCCGGGGGGGCTTTCGATCCTCGACCTGCCCGTCGTCGCGCCGAAAGATGGCGCAGCGGTCGCGACATTGGTCTCGATCCTGCTGCCCAACCAATAGAAGAATTGCCGGATCCTCGTTGCGACCGGGGAAATATTGCCTATATCGCGGTGGCTGCCTGCGTGCGACAGTTCTGCCGGACGACGCCAGCAGAACGCCCCACGGAACTACGCCGCAAGAAAGAGCAAGATTTGGCGCCCAACCTGACCAGCTTCAAAGACGACGCCCTGATTGCGCTCGACAATCTGACCGACCGAGCCTCCGGCCTCGTCAATCCCTCCATCCGCCTCGGTGTCACCGGTCTGTCGCGCTCCGGCAAGACGGTTTTCATCTCGTCGCTGGTGCACAATCTCCTGAACGGCGGACGCCTGCCGGTGTTCGAGCCGGTGCGTTCCGGGCGGGTCTCGAAGGTCAGGCTTCAACCGCAGCCGGACGATGCCGTACCGCGCTTCCAATACGAGGACCACATCGCTGCCCTGGTGCGCGATCGCATCTGGCCGGATTCGACCCGCGCCATTTCGCAACTGCGCATCACGATCGACTATGAGAGTGCCAGCGGCTGGAACCGGCTGTTCTCTTCCGGCCGCCTGTCGCTCGATATCGTCGATTACCCCGGTGAGTGGTTGCTCGATCTGCCCCTGCTGGCACAGGATTTCCGCGCGTTCAGCAACAACGCCGTGGCACGCGCCCATGCCGCCAGCCGGAGCACCTTTTCGGCGGAGTGGCTGACGCTGGCCGCTTCGGCCGGACCGACGGCCGTTGCCGACGAGGCGAGCGCCCGCAGGCTTGCCGAAAGTTTCACGGGCTATCTGAGGGCGTGCAAGGCGGACGAACGCTCTCCTTCGACCCTCCCGCCTGGCCGCTTCCTGATGCCGGGCGATCTCGAGGGGTCGCCGGCACTCACCTTCTCGCCGCTTCCCGATCTCCCGGATGGCCGCGCACCGAAAGGTTCGCTCTGGGCGATGATGGAGCGGCGCTACGAGGCCTACAAGAAGCATGTGGTCAGCCCGTTCTTTCGCGAACACTTCGCACGGCTCGACCGCCAGATCGTGCTGGTCGATGCGCTCCAGGCGATCAACAATGGCCCCGAAGCGCTGCTCGATCTCGAGCAGGCGCTTGCCGACGTGCTCGCCTGCTTCCGCCCGGGAACCAACAGCTGGCTCTCCTCCTTCCTGACACGCCGGATCGACAAGGTGCTGATCGCCGCGACGAAGGCGGATCATCTGCATCACGAAAGCCACGACCGGTTGGAGCGCATCGCCGCGCGCCTGGTCGATCGCGCCGCGCAGAGCATCGGCATGAGCGGCGCCGGCCTCGAGGTCATGGCGCTTGCATCCGTCAGGGCGACCCGCGAAGCGACCGTCAACCACGACGGCCATGCGCTGCCGGTGATCGTCGGCACCCCGATCGCCGGCGAGGAGATCAACGGCGAAATCTTTGACGGCGAGAAGAAAACCGCAATATTTCCCGGTGACTTGCCGGAAGATCCTGAAGTGCTCTTCAAGGCGATCGAGATGCAGTCGGGCGGAACGACCTTCGTCGAAAGCGCCCACCCTCTGCCAGAGCTCAGCTTCGTCCGCTTCCGCCCGCCGCATCTCGAAGAAACCGGCGGCGGCTTAAAACTGTCGGTACCGCATATCCGTCTCGACCGAGCCATGCAATTTCTGTTCGGAGACCGGCTCGCATGAGTGACGATGGTAACGGCCGCAGCCGCCGACCCGGCGCCTTTTCGGTTGGAGAGGAGAAGCCTGTCCAGGCCGCCCCACAGTCGCGCGTCCCGCGTTCGCCCGCGAGCTTCGATGACAATGTGGTGCTGACGCCGGATGCGGAAGATCCGTTCCGCGAGACCACGCTGGCGGTCGAGGCGCTCGCGTTGCCGGAAGCAAGCCCGCGCAAGCGTCGCCTGTCGGTCGGCAAGATCGCGATCGGCGCTCTCGGCATCATTCTCTCGCTGGCCGCCGGCCTTTGGGTCGACCGCCTGCTGCGCGATCTCTTCACCCGCGCCGATTGGCTCGGTTACACCGCCCTTGCCGTCGTCGCGATCGGACTGCTGGCGCTGCTGATCGTCGTTGCCCGCGAGCTCTCCGGGATGATGCAGCTTACCGCCATCCAGAAGCTGAAATCGGAAACGGAGGCTGCAGCGACCTCGGGCAACACCAAGCGCGCGCGGTCGGCGCAGACGAAGCTCGTCCATCTGCTGGCCAGCAATCCACGAACGGCACGCGGCCGCACGCGGCTGAAGGAAACCGAGGGCGAGATCATCGATGGGCCGCATCTGATCGAACTCACCGAACGCGAACTCCTGAGCCCGCTCGACCGCGAGGCCCGCCGCCTCATTCTTGCCGCCTCGAAGCGCGTATCGATCGTCACAGCCGTCAGCCCGCGTGCCTTGGTCGACCTCGGTTATGTGCTCTATGAATCCGCCCGCCTGATCCGCTCCATGGCCGAACTCTACGGCGGCCGCCCCGGCACGCTCGGTCTGCTGAGGCTGATGCGCGACGTCATCGCCCATCTTGCCGTTACCGGCTCGATCGCCGCCGGTGACAGCCTCATCCAGCAGGTGCTTGGGCACGGCCTCGCCTCGAAGCTCTCGGCGCGTCTTGGCGAAGGCGTGATCAACGGCCTGATGACAGCGCGTATCGGCATCGCGGCGATGGACCTCTGCCGTCCTATGCCGTTCCGCGCGTTGAAACGCCCTGGTATCGGCGATTTTCTGGCCGACTTAAGTCCGGGTGCCGGGCGCGCCGGCAGCGAAGGCGGCGAGAAATAGGGCATGTTCGGTTGGCACTGGAGCATCCCGCTTTCAAGTCGAATCACGTGAAAGCGGAAAGATGCTCCAGAAACGCGGAAAGATGCTCCAGAAACAAAGTGCCAGAGCGGCGTTAGTGCGTTCATCTGAACGCACGGCGCTCTAGATACCGGCATACCAGTCGTAGCCGAGATCTTCCCAATAGCCGCCGCGTCCTCCGCCAATCTTCGAGAGATCGGAGACCACTTCGATCGCCCGGATGTACTTCGCCATCTTGTAGCCGAGCTGGCGTTCGATGCGCACACGCAACGGCGCGCCGTTGGCGACTGGAAGCAGCGTTCCATTCAGGCCATAGGCCAGAATCGTCTGCGGATGGCGGGCGTCGATCATGTCGATCGATTCATAGTAGGCTGCCGAGCCCGCAAGCCCGAGCGACATGCTGTCGAAGCAATGGAAGACAACGTAACGTGCGTCGCTCTTCACGCCTGCCTCATCCAGCACTCGGGCCAGCGGCACGCCCGTCCACTTGGCGACGCAACTCCAACCTTCGACGCAGTCATGCCGTGTGATCTGCGTGCGTGACGGCATGTTGCGGAGTTCGTCGAGCGTCAGTTGCATCGGTCGCTCCACGAGCCCCGAGACATTGAGCCGATAGGCAGCAAACTCCGCGTCCTTCAGCGCGAGATAAACCGGGTCGGTCGGGTCCGTCGAGCCGTTCGGCCGCTGCCCCTGGCGGATCTCGCTTTCCGAGAACTCCGGTGCGAGCCGGTCCGCGGGGATCAAAAGCCGCTGCAACCGGTAGGTCAGTGTGTTGGCCGATGCGAGAAAGCCACGCACCGGATCGTCGCCCGCAAGCAACCCGTCGAGCATGTCGCAGCCGGCAAGCGGAACGGTGGATGCAGCCACCCCGGCGATGCCCATGAAACGACGGCGACTGACGAACAAGCGCGTCATCTCGCATTCCCTCCCTTGTGTCGATCGTCGAGACGGTAGCGGCCGGTAATCATCGACCGCATCTCGTTGATCGGCCCGGCGGCAAACACCATGAACAGGTGCACGACGAAGAACCCGACGAGAAGGAGCATAACGACGAAGTGGATCGTGCGGGCCGTCTGCCTCCCGCCGAAGAGGTCGAGCAGCCACGGCCAGGCAGCGTTCATGCCCGGTGACATCGTCAGGCCCGTCAGGATCATCAGCGGGAAAAACAACAGGAGAACAAGCGCGTAGGAGAGTTTCTGCAAGCTGTTGTAGCGCCCATCGTGGTCGAAGTGAAAGCGAATGTGCTCGGTCAAGGTGTGCGGCAACGCGCGGATATCGCCCCAGCCGGGAAGGATATCGCGCCTCAGGTGCCCATTGATCACGCTTGCCATGAACCAGATGGCGTAGACCGTAGCAAAGACCCAGGCGAAGAAGAAATGCACGACCCGTCCCGTAGCAAGGTCCTGGTAAGATGGCACGGTCAGCCAGGCGGGAAAGGCCCTGTAGGCGCGTACCTGCTTGGCCCCGCTGACGCCGAGGACGCCGGTGGTATCGAAGTTTCGCCCCAACACGGTCGTTATACCCCGGACCTCGCCATTCCGGTCGCGACTCGGCTGGATTGAAAAGACGCCGTTGTCGAAGGCGAAGCCGGATTGCTGGCCAATATAGAGCGCCGGATGCGCGTTGAAGATTTGCAGGCCGCTGAGCAGCAGCAAGAACAGGGCCACCGCCCACGCCCAATGGGTAAGACGCGTGACAAGTCGGTGCCGCCGGATCGTCAGTCTTGCCTGCGCGCGTGTCGTGATCGTCTGGGGATCATATTCCGTCGTGTTCATGGGAAATCTCCCGTTTCCCATGACTATACGTAGGGCGGTCGGGACAAGTTTCACACGCGTCCGCTGCGTCCGGCAGAGCACTTCCGGCCGGTGGCTCCGACACGCCGGAGACCCTGTGAACAATCGCCCCGACGGCCACAAAGAAGCCACAACATCAGGCGCCCGGAAACCGTCCGTTAACCATTTGCGCGCAAATGTGGCTTCCAGTTTCGGACGTTGACCCATCAAGGATCGTTTATGTTCTCGCGCCCCTCTTTGATCGCTCGCGGCACTGCCGCCATCGCGCTTGCGGCTACCGTCGGCGTTGCGACGCCAGCCCTTTCCGGCGCCAAGGACAAGGCCTTCTTCGAGAAGGTTGCCGGCCAGTGGAAAGGCCCGGGCGAGATCGTCGCTGGCAAGTACAAGGGTACCAAGTTCACCTGCGATCTCTCCGGCGAACCGGTTGCCGGTGACGACACGGGCATCAAGCTCGACGGCTTCTGCCGCGTCGGCGTGTTCAAGCAGCCGATGTCGGCGGTGATCACCCGCAAGGGCAACAGCTACAGCGGCAAGTTCCTCGACGGCGCCGAGGGCAAGGGCCTCGATGTCGTTTCCGGCAATGTCGCCAAGGACAAGGTCGTCGTCGGCATCAACCGCAAGAAGCTGAACGGCGCCATGATCGCCCGCCTTCAGGACGATCAGACGATGAACATCACCATTTCGGTCAAGGTCGAGGAGACGATGGTTCCGGTCATCGGCGTCAGCCTCAACCGCCAGCTCGATGCGATTGCCGTCGGCTCGATCAAGTAACTCCAAAGCACAGTCAAACAATAAAGCCCCGGCAGTATTTGCCGGGGCTTTATCGTTTTAAAAAGGTCTCATCGACTTGATGGGAGAGGTCAGGTGTCTGCGCGCCACCAGGTCATGTCGCCATCGGCAACCTCTATGCCTGCTACATCCGCCCCACCCAACCAGTCGCCCACCGTGCGCCCGCGCACCGGCAAATCGGCGGCGATGTCGGCAAGCGGCATCAGCACGAAGCCCCGGTCCGTCATTCTCGGGTGCGGCAGTTCCAGCCGTGTTTCAGCCTGGGCCACCTCTTCATAGGTCAGAACGTCGATATCCAGCGTGCGCGGTCCCCAGCGCTCGTCACGCACCCGCTTCATCGAACGTTCGATGTCGAGACACGTATCGAGCAAAGCCTCGGGCTTCAAAGTCGTCCTGACCTGAGCACAGGCGTTGAAGAACCAGGCCTGATCGGTCTTTCCCCACGGTGGTGTGCGATAGAGCCGCGACACAGCCTCGACGACGCAGTCGTCGCGCGCATCGAGAGCCCGCAGCGCCTCGGCCATCGCCTTGCGCGGATCGCCGAGGTTGCCGCCGAGGCCGAGTGTGGCGACCCGCCAGCCCGCCTCAGACGACATGCTCGACCGTCACTTCGACATAGTCGAGCACGCCGGGCACGGGCGCGTTCGGCTTGCGGATCGAGACCTTGGCGCGCTTGATCTGCGGAAATCGCACACAGAGCGTCTTGGCGACTTCCAGCGCCAGCGCCTCGATCAGGTAACGGCGGCGCCCCGTGACGATGCGCTCGATCTCCTGAAAGGCAATGCCATAATGGACGGTGTCTTCGATCGAATCATCGACGAGCGCCGTTCCCTGCTCGACTTCGAGCTCGGCATCCACGAAGAAGCGCTGCCCGAGGAGCTCTTCTTCGTCGAAGACGCCATGGCGCGCGAAGAAGGCACAGTTCTTGAGAGTGATTGTGTAAGTCGGGCTCATGCTTCTCCGTCCCGTCGGCTTTTCTGGGATCACGCTGATATTGGGTCAGGCCGACCTAATTCATGACGTGATCGATTCTGATCGGTTGCAGTCGGATGCGGGAAAAGAGCCGCACGCGCTTTTCCTCATTCCGCCCTGGCCTTGAGCATAGCATCGGCCATGGCCAGCGCATCCCTGCTGTTTGCGACATCGTGTACGCGGAAAATCGAGGCGCCGGCAGCACGCAGCAGCGCGGTGGTCGCCGCCGTCGCCACATCCCTGTCGCCCGCCTCGCGGCCGCTCACCGCCCCAACGAAGCGCTTCCGGGACGTTCCGACCAGGAACGGAAGCTCGAAACGGTGCAACTCGGCAAATCGCGCCATGAGTTCGAGGTTTTCATCCGTATCCTTGGCAAAGCCGAAGCCCGGATCCAAGACGATATGGTCGCGCGTGACACCGGCGGCTTCGGCGATTTCGAGGGATCGTTCGAGGAAATGGAACTGATCGTCGATCACGTCGGCGAGCTTTTGCCGGTCGCGGCCCGTATGCATGATGCAGAGCCCTGCTCCGGTATCCGCGGCAACGGTCGCGATGTCCGGCTCGCGCTGCAGGCCGTGCACGTCATTGACGATGTGCGCGCCTGCCTCGACCGCCAGCCGCGCCGTCGAAGCGCGGTAGGTATCGACGGAGATCAGTGCATCGGTGTCGCGGCTGAGCGCGGAGATCACCGGCAGGATGCGCGCCTGCTCCTCCTCGGCGCTCACTGTCGCCGCATCCGGCCGGGTCGATTCACCGCCGATATCGAGGATCAATGCGCCCTCCTCAAGGCACCGCACGCCCTGCGCCGCCGCTGCAACAGCATCGATGAAACGTCCGCCATCGGAAAAAGAATCCGGGGTAACATTGACGATCGCCATCAAAACGCCACGCGGCCCGAGTTCCAGGCTGCGCCCATGCGCCAGCTTCCAGCTAATTTTCTGAAATGGATTGTAAGTCATTTTCCCTCACGATCCGCATTCGGCCGAGAGCCCTCGATTTGCTGTTGCGCCGGTCGTGGCTATGCCCCAAGCTTGATCGAAGTTCAACTGAAGAGAACCACGCATTGATGTCCCGAGTACGCGTCCCGTTCAAAGCCGCCCTCCTCGCTCTCCTGGTCGCCGCCCCCTTGAGCGCTGCGTCGGGCGAAACCGTGATCAACAAGAGCTTTTCCTATTTCACGATCGGTGGACGGACTGCGGAGGAACTCGACAAGGCGCTTTCTGCCGGTGGCCCGATGATGAAATCCACCGGCGCGCGCCACCCGGGCGCCACCCGGATAAAGTTCGGCGGCTCCATCACCTACGTCAACCGTGGCGGCCGCTGCGCGGTCGGCTCGGCGCGCGTAACGCTCAGCACCCGCATCATCCTGCCGCGCTGGAAATACCGCCGTCAGGCCGGTCGTGACCTGGCTCTGGTCTGGGACACACTCTCGAGCGACATCAAGCGCCATGAGGAGCGGCACGCTGAAATTGCCCGCAACCACGCCCGCCGCATGGAAAAGATGTTCCTCGCCCTGAAGCCGGAAGCGGATTGCGAACGCATGCAGGCAAGCGTCGCGCGGGTCAGCATCACGGCGATCGAAGCGCACGACAAGGATCAGGCGCGCTTCGATCGCACCGAAGCCGCCAATTTCGACAAACGCATGATCCGGCTCCTGCAATACCGGCTCGAAGCGCTGAAGAAAACGCAACAATAGGTAGCGGGGGCCATACCCTGAAGAAGAGCCTGACTATAGTCCGGCTCGGCGCGATTTCAGCGCCAATACCCACAGTATTTTATTGGTGAAATATAACGATGGCTGGCAGCCGCCGACTCATCTATATTGAAACCATAGAGCGAGGGGCCAGGGTCAAGACTAGCCTCCGCCGAATGAGCGGGTTAAGCGCGGCGCAGTAGTTGTGCGAAGAGCTTAAATGTTGCCATTACTTTAGTTTAGGCGGCGTTGTTCAATATTAAAAAGAAGAAATTGAACAGCGAGGCCAAAGTGGGTTCTCCTGGCGTGTCTTGGTGCTGCAGATGTCCCCTCCCTCATCTGTCAGCGATGCGCCCTCCTCGCCTCGCTTGTCCAACGACTGGCGAGGCGCTTTTTTTGTGGGTCAGCTACGAATTGGAGGGTGCCTGAGCATGTCGCGCAAAAAACCGTGCAGCGGTTCTGCGACAACGACATGCGAAATACCAATAACTTAAGGCGCAAGGAGCGAATTTGAGAACTCGCGGCGCGCTTTAGGCCTGGCGCTCCGGCACATGCACGACGAGACCGTCGAGTGCGTCGCTCATCTTGATCTGACAGGAAAGCCGCGACGTCGGCCGGACATCGTAGGCAAAGTCCAGCATGTCTTCTTCCATGGCTTCCGGAGCGCCGACCGCAGCCGACCAGGCGTCGTCGACATAGACATGACAGGTCGCACAGGCGCAGGCTCCGCCGCATTCGGCTTCGATGCCGGGAACCGAATTGCGAACGGCATTTTCCATGACCGTCGAGCCGTTTTCGACATCAAGTTCATGGCGCGCGCCATCAAAGGCAACGATCGTAAGTTTTGTCATGTCTCTTTCCGGAATGAACTGCTGGGACTGGCAAGGCGCAAAGCCTGTTCAGAACGCACGCCGCTCGGGCGCAAATTCAGTGGAAGTTCTTCCAACAAATCCGCCGGCCAGTCAACAACGGCAATCGCTGCGTGCCTCGCGCACAGCAAGCGCGAGGCCACTATCTTGAAATGTGGGACGGCGGGAAAGCGTTGGCCGTTTCCGGCGCCGTCGGGCCGCGATTTAGCGGCTGAGCTTCAATATGAAGAGCTCGGCCTCGAGCACAGCGGCCGAAAGCGTGTCGGAGAGCGATGCGTCTGCCGGGTTTTGCTCGATCGCGCCGGCAATGCTGGCAACGTCGACGGCGCCGACTGCAAGTGCAGCGCCCTTCAGCCGGTGGGCAGCCTGAGCGCGAAGCGTGCTCTCTCCCTCGACGATCTCTTTCATGACCTGGCGCGCCTGGCGCGCGAAGAGTTGCAGCACTTCGATTTCCAAAGCCTTGTCACCCATCGTCTGTGCCGCAAGGTGGGCGAAGTCGATCGGCTTCTTGCCGGTAGCTGCAGAGTTTCCCGGGGTGTCCGGAGCTTCGAAGGCAATCCTGAGGGCCGCCATGAGCCAAATTCCCTATTGTTTATTGTATGTTGGTCTTGTTTCGGTGTCGCCATATCGCCCACACCTACACGCGCAAACTCAGATACACATCCTTTGCGGGTGCGGGCTGCTATCAGCTTAAATCGGGGCGCAATATGGGCAGGAATCTGGGGAAATGGTTAACGGCTGTTAAACCGTCTGATTTCCTTGTATTTTCTGGCTTTGGCACCGTTATCACATTAAGATTTCATTAGGATTTTAATTAAGCCCGAGCGCTCATAATTGTAAGAACCCAGCTAATGTGTCACTACGATACGCTTAGGAACTTGCCTGCGTACGAAAATGGCAACCGTTCCGGTGGATAAGCTCAACTCGTGGTCCCTTTCGGCCACAAATGTGACTATCCGTCGAGGCAATGCAGTGTGTGATCAGTAGGGTATTGCGTAGATCCGATGCGCGTATCTTGCCGTCACAGCCCGCGAGGAAGAAGCCGGCCCGCCCGTTGTGCGCGAGCGCTGGCAGCTTTGTCGCTGGCAAAAGGTAATGAGGCGTATCCCTATGGCGACGAAAAAGAGCAATGAGTCAATCGACGAGAAGGCCTTCCAGGCTTTGGAAGCTGCCCTGACGATCGATTTCGACGAGCTTAACTCGAGCCCGAACGACAAGACTTCCTTGGATGATCCGGAGGAAAATGTGTCTCAGCCCGGCAATCAGGCGCCCGCGCCCGATCAGAATAAAAGAGCAAAGACTCAACCGGAGCCATCCCGCGCGGCGCGTGCTGCCGAAGCCGCCAAGACGCTCGCCCCGGAACCTGCGCCCAAATCCCCTTCCCTTTCCGCCGCCAACGACGATGGGCGCCGTTCGCCGGCTGCGATGCTGCGCGCACTCGACGTGCGCTCCAATCGCGCCGCGATCCGGGTTGCCGCGCTGGTGTCGATCATCTGGGCCATCGCCGGCCTCGGCATTGCCAACCTGCTCTATGGCCCGCAGATCTGGCAGATCCGCTCCCTGAGCGATCTGGCTGCGACGCCCGGCGCCATTGGCGTTGCGATCGGCATCCTGCTGCCGGTCATGCTTTTCTTCTCCTTCGCCATCATGATCGCCCGTGCGCAGGAATTGCGCAACGCGGCCCGCTCCATGGCTGAGGTCGCGCTGCGCCTTGCCGAGCCCGAAACGGCCGCAGCCGATCGCGTCATGACTGTCGGCCAGGCCGTTCGCCGCGAAGTCTCGGCGATGAACGAGGGTATCGAGCGCACCATCGCGCGCGCCACCGAACTCGAAACGCTTGTTCATTCCGAAGTCAACGCGCTTGAGCGCAGCTATAGCGAAAACGAACTGCGCGTCCGCACGCTGGTCCAAGAACTCGGCCTCGAGCGCGAAGCGATCATCGGTCATTCGGAGCGTATCCGTTCGGCGATATCCGGCGCCCACGGCAAGCTGAAGGATGACCTGGAACAGGCGAGCGATGACATCGCCTCGCGCATCGCGATTTCGGGCGAAGCCTTCGCCTCGCTGATCGACACGCGCGCCGCAGCCCTTAGCGAAAAGTCGGACACCGCCCTGCAGTCGATCGGCACCATGCTGTCATCCCGCACGGATGCGCTGCTTTCCGGCCTGACGGCGGCCGGCCTTGGCCTCAGCACCGAATTCGATACCCGGCTCGACCAGTTGAGCGAGACGCTGACGAAGCGCGGCGACGACCTGCTCAGCCAGTTCGAAACGCGCGCCTCCTCGCTCGACGCCAGCACCGAAAGGCTGAACGCGGCATTGAACGACCGCGCACGCCAGCTCAACGAGACGCTGATCGCCCGCACGCGTGACCTGAATGAAAGTCTCAGCGTCGGCCAGCAGGCGATCACCGGCGGCCTCGATCATGTCCTCGCCTCGCTCAACGCCACGCTCGACGAGAAAGGCGCAAGCTTCCGTCAGAGCCTGCGTTCCAGCGCCGACGATGCGATCATGGATCTGGACCTGCGCGGCGGCTTCTTCGAAGAAAAGCTGCAGACCACCGTCGGCCAGCTCGCGACCGCCTTCGACGAGCGCTTCCACGAGTTTGCCTCGGCCTTCGACAAGCGCGCAAGCATGCTCGACACCAAGCTCATGGAAAGCCTGCACCGCATCAACGAGACCGTCTCCGGCGGCTCGGAAGCGATCGGCGGCGCGCTCGACAGCAGCATCGAGAAGATCGGCTCCGCCCTCTCCGACCAGTCGTTGACGCTGGCGGCGACGCTCGGCGCGACCCAGGATTTCATCGAGGAAACGATCACCAGCCGGACCTCGGAGCTCGGCAACCTGGTCGGCGATGCGCACAGCCGCATCGACAGCGTCCTTTCCGAGAAGACCAGCGGCCTCATGGGCGCCCTCTCCCAGGCGCAGGAGCGCATCGAAAACGGCTTCGGCCAGCGCGCCGACGCCCTTGCAAGCGCGCTCACCACCAGCGAACAGCGCCTGACCGAGGGGCTCGACACCCGCACCGCCGCCTTCGTCGACGGCCTGCACGCTGCCCATGCCCGCATCGAACAGACGCTCAGCGGCTCGACCGACGAAATCACCAGCGCGATCGCTGCCAGCCAGCACCGCCTGGACAACACGCTCTCCGAGCGCACGCTCGCCCTTTCGACCATTCTGTCCATGGGCACGGACTCGATCGACAACGCCGTCAGCGGCACGGCCGACCGGCTGGAGCGTGTTCTGTCCGAGCGTGGCGAAGCGATCTCCGAAGCGCTCACGACCCAGACGTCGGCCCTCGATGGCGTTCTCGCCGAACGTGCCGCCGCCATTACCTCGACGATGTCGTCGCGCGCCAATGAAATGGCCAACACGCTGAGCCGCCACGCCGAAGACGTGGCCGACAGCCTGACGTTCCGCGCAACGGCCGTCGCCGAAACCATGACCGACCGCGTCGGCGATATCGAGCAGAAGCTCTCCGAGAGCGTCAGCTCGATCGCAGAAAACCTCGGCGGCCGCGTCAGCCTGATCTCCGATACCCTCACCCAGACGAGCGCCCGCATCGCCGAGGATCTCAGTGGCCGCGTCGGCAAGATTTCCGACACGCTGACCGAGACCAGCGCTCACATCGCCGATGCCCTGACCGCACGCACGACCGAGGCGACCGCCTCGCTCGCCGGCAAGGCAGCCGAAATCGAGCAGACGCTGAGCGGCCGCGCCGAGCATCTGCGCGATACGCTGTCGTCGACGCACGAACAGATCCGCGCCACGCTCGACGATCGGATCAACGCGATCAATCTCGCCGTCGGCCAGGGTCGCGATCAGCTCGAAGGCATGCTGGCCGATCAGTCGACCGCTATCGCCACCACGCTCGCCACCAGCGCCAGCATGCTGGAAATGTCGCTGGAAGAGCGCCAGTCCGCGCTTGCCGGCGTCATCGACCGCAGCGGCGAAACGCTCGACACGCGCATGCGTTCGACGACGGGGCACATCGCAGAGCGCCTGGCCGAGACCGCCAACCAGATCAGCCTCGCGGCCGACAGCCTCACCAACCGCGTCGACATGTCGATCAACGGCATCAACGACCGCCTCGACGATACCGGCCTGCGCATCGAGACGAGCCTTGGCTCCCTTGAGGAGCGCATGCGCGAAAGCGCGGGCAACATCGGCTCGATCGTCGATGAAACGGGCATGCATATCGAAACCCGCGTCGGTGTGCTCGAGGATCGCATTCGCAACACCGTCGGCAATGTCGGCACGGTCGTCGACGACACCGGCGCCCGCATCGAAAGCAACCTCGGCGCGCTTGAAAACCGCATTCGTGGCAGCGTTGCCAATGTCGGCTCCGTCGTCGACGATGCCGCAGCCCGCGTCGAGGGCGGCCTCAGTGCGCTGGAAGATCGGATCCGCGGCAGCGTCACCAGCGTTGGTTCGGTCGTCGGCGATACCGGCACCCTCATTGAAAACAGCCTCGGCGCCCTGCAGGACCGCATCCGCGGCAGCGTCAACGACGTCAACGCCCTGGTCGACGATACCGGCCTGCGCCTGGAAGTCAGCCTCAGCTCGCTCGAGGAACGCGTCCGTGACAGCGTCGGCAGCGTCAACGAGGTCGTCGACGGCGCCGGCCAGCGCATCGCCGACAGCCTCGGCGACCGGGCCGGCGACATCGATCGCATGAGCGAGACGGCGGCAAGCCGGATCTCCGGCGCCATCGAGGCTGGTGCGGAACGCATCGCTGAACGTCTCGGCACCATGGATCGTGCCCTCAACATCGGCCTTGAAAACGTCAACCGGACCATCGAAGGCAAGGCCGCCGTTCTCGTCAGCAGCCTGCGTGGTGCGGTCAGCGAAGCGACGCAGGATCTGGACGCGGAAGCCTCCCGCCTCGAAGGCAAGACCACCGATCTCGTCAGCAATCTGCGCAGCGCAGTCGGCGACGTGGCTCAGGAGTTCGATGCAGAGACCGTTCGCATCGAGGACAAGGCTTCCGGCCTCGTCACAACGCTTCGCGGCGCGGTTGGCAACGTGGCCAAGGAGTTCGATGCAGAAGCCGTCCGCATCGAGGACCAGGCCGCCGGCCTCGTCACCGCGCTTCGCGGCGCAGTCGGCAACGTGGCCCAGGAGTTCGATGCAGAGACGGTCCGCATCGAGGACCAGGCTGCCGGCCTCGTCACCACACTTCGCGGCGCTGTCGGCGATGTCGCTCAGGAACTCGGCGCAGAAGCCATCCGCATCGAGGACAAGGCTGCTGGCCTCGCCACCACCCTTCGCGGCGCCGTCGGCGACGTTGCCCGGGAAATCGACGCGGAAGCGGCACGCTCGGCCGAGCTCCTCTCCAGGGCCGGCGACGACTTCGCTTCGGCGCTCGCGGCCCGTCAGGCCGAGTTCGCCAACACGATCGACCAGACGGCAGCGGCAACCGCCGCCCGCCATGCGGACCTTGCCAATACGATCGAGCAGAAGGCTGCTGCCAGCGCTGCGCGTCACGCCGATCTTGCCCGTTCGATCGCCGACGCGGCCGATACGGCAACGGCACGGCTTGCTGCCACGCACAGCCAGATCGCCAGCCACGCCGACAACATCCACCAGGGCCTCGCCAACACCGAGAAGGCACTGGAAGCGCGCGGCGAAGCGATCCGCAACACACTCGACGACCGCACCCGCGAGCTCAACTCGATGCTCGCCGGCCGCTCGCTGGAGCTGTCGCGCCTGATCGACGAGCAGGCCCGCCCGGTCATCGACCAATATGCCGCAACTGGCCGCGAGGCCGCCGAACGCATCGCCGCCGTGACCCAGGAAAGCGCCGATCGCCTGCGCGCGGAAAATGCGGCCCTGGTCAACGCCATTGCCGAGCGCACGGGTGAAACGCTGAACGCGATCTCGCACCGCGCCGAGGAAACGGCGAAGGCGATGAAGATGGTCGAGAACCGTCTGCAGTCGACCGCCATGGGCCTGATCGACCAGCTCGCCAACAACAACGCTGCGATCGCCACGGTCATCGACCAGGCAAGCAACAACCTCGGCGAAATGGACCAGCGTCTGGAATCGACGATAGCCCGCGTGTCGGAATCGACCCGTCAGGCCTCCGACATGCTCTCGACCTCGACCCGCCTCATCGAGGGCAAGGTCGACAAGCTGTCCGACATTTCCGCCTCCACCCTGTCGAAGATCGGCGGCATCGTCGGCCGCTTCGAGGACCATTCGAAGGTGCTCGGCCAGGCGTCCGACCTGCTCGGCGCCGCCCAGTCGAACCTCGTCAGCACGCTCGAAGAACGCCAGGATGCATTGCGCACCCTGTCGGTCGGGCTCGTTCAGCGCTCGGAAGAGATCGAACGGACGATGCGTGCGCTCGAAGGCTTCGTCGATGGCGCCTTCCAGCGGGCCGAAGAACGCTCGGGCCTTGTCGCCGGCAACCTGCGCAGCGGCATCCAGCAGTCCTTCTCGGATGTTGGCCGCCTGCTGACCAGCGCCGAACAGCGCGCAGCCGAAGCAGCCGAAGCGATGCGCAACACGCTGGCCCAGGCGGGCGACGAAGCAGGCGCCTCGGTCGAGCAGGTCTTCAGCCGAGCCGAGGAGCGCTCGCGCCAGATCGCCGACACGCTCCGCTCCGGCGTCGAGACCTCGTTTGCCGACGTCAACAAGACGCTCTCCTCGGTCGAGGGCCGTGCGCTCGGCGCCTCGGAAGCGCTGCGCCAGGCGATCGCCAAGGTCGGCGAAGATGCCGGTGCATCGATCGAAGGCGCATTTGCCAACGCCGAGGAACGCTCCAAGGAAGTCGCCTCGCGTCTGCGCGGCAGCGTCGCAGCCTCGGTGTCCGACATCGAGCGCATGCTCACCGAAAGCGGCAAGAAGTCTGACGGCGTCGCAGGGCAACTGCGCGACGCGGTTCGCGTTGCGATCGACGAGGCTATCGGCCGCTTCAGCGGTGCGACCGACGAAATCCGTCGCTCTGCCGGCGAGATCCGCAAGGAACTCGATATGACCCGCGAAGAACTGAAGCGCGGTGCCTTCGACCTGCCGGAAGAGGCCAAGGAAAATGCGGCGGTCATGCGTCGCGCCGTCGGCGAACAGATCAAGGCGCTGCAGGAACTGTCCGACATCATCGGCAAGTCCTCGACGCAGCTCGAGGTCGCCCAGCCGCTGCGTCAGCAGCCTGCCGCCGCTCCGGTCGCCCGTCCGGTGCAACAGCAGCCGGTGCAGCAGCAGCCGGCGCCGCAGCCGGTCGTCCAGCCCCAGCCTGTTGCCCAGCAACCCGTAGCCCAGCAGCCCGTGGTGCAGCAGCCGGTTGAGCAGCCGCGCCGGCAGGAGCCGGCCCCGGCGCTCCGCGGCAGCCTCGGCATCGAACAGCCGGCCGTTCGCCAGCCCGCGCCATCGCAGGCGGTGACCAGCGAGGTTGCAGAAGGTGGTGGCTGGATGCGCGATCTGCTGCGTGCGGCATCGCGCGAAGAGGCCCCCTCGCCGGCGCCACAGCGCCCGGCCGAAGCACAGCCTGCGGCCCGTACCGGCGACAGCCGCAACCCGCGCCACGTCGTCGAGTCGCTGAACTCGCTCTCGGTCGACATCGCCCGCGCCATCGACCACGATGCCTCGGTCGAACTGTGGCGCCGCTACCAGCGCGGCGAGCGTGACGTCTTCACCCGTCGCCTCTATACGCTGAAGGGCCAGCAGACCTTCGACGAGATCAAGCGCAAGTACGATCGCGAGCCGGAGTTCCGCACCGCCGTCGACCGCTACATCGCCGACTTCGAGAAGCTGCTCGCCGATGTTGCCCGCAACGATCCGGACAAGCGCATCACCCAGACCTATCTGACGTCGGATACCGGCAAGGTCTACACGATGCTCGCCCACGCCGCCGGCCGCTTCAGCTAAGCGGCGCTGGCATACGATAAAGAAACGGCCCCGTCGCAAGACGGGGCCGTTTTCGCATATGCAAACCCGCCAAGACCAACCGGTGCTACCTTCGTGCATGGGCTCGGCCGTCGCGCCGACCGCCATTACTACCGCTCAAAAAGCAGACGTCCTCCGTTATAATGTATTGGAAGCAGCGCGGCCCATCCGGCAGCGTCTCTCCGTTTTCAGATCAGGAGGCGGACATGAAACCACGGTTGAAAGTCCTTACGCTCGCGGTAAACGATCTCGAAAAGTCTCTGGCCTTCTATCGCGACGGCATGGAGCTGCCGACGAAAGGAATTATTGGCCAGGAGTTCGAAGACGGCGCAGTGGTCTTCTTCCATATGGGCGACGACCTGATACTGGCGCTCTATCCCGCGGCGTCACTTACCAAAGACGCAAAAATAACCGCGACGCAGACGCGGCTCGGCGCAGTGTCGATCGGGCACATCGTCAAATCAAAGGAGGAGGTCGATGTGGTCATGAAACAGGCCGAAGACGCCGGCGCGACCATCACCGATCGCCCACACGACCGCTTCTGGGGCGGCTATTCCGGCTACTTCCAGGATCCCGACGGCCACCTTTGGGAGATCGCCTGGAACCCGCAATGGACTGTCGCGGATTGAAAGGCTCGGGTGGCGCCCGCTACGATCAACAAAGCGGCCGGCGGTGTTAGAAAACACAACGGCCCGTCGCAAGACGGGGCGTTTTCATTTGCGCGATCATCACGAAGCAAACCTGCTGGTAGCTTCCGCTGCCACGTTCCTTCGAAGATGCCCTTGTGGAGGGGCGATCCTCAGTCGCGGGGTCGTCGCGGCTTGTGTCGGCTTAGTTGAAAAGGCTTGAAACGCTTTGCTCTCTCGCCGTGCGAGCTAGCGCTTCGCCTATCAACGGCGCGATGGTGATGCGTCTGATGTTGGGGGTCTCACGTTGCGCTTCGGTTTCGTGAATGGAGTCGGTCACGACCAATTCCTTGAGCTGGCTGGCACCAATGCGTTCGCAGGCACCTTCGGAAAGAACGCCATGGGTGATATAGGCCGAAACGTCCTTGGCGCCAGACATCAACAACGCTTCAGCCGCGTTGATCAACGTGCCGCCGCTATCGACGATGTCGTCGACCAGAAGACATCTCTTCCCGGAAACATCGCCAATAATGTTCATCACTTCGGACACGCCAGCACGGGGTCGCCGTTTGTCGACGATCGCAAGATCGGTACCAATGCGCTTGGCGATGGCACGAGCGCGCGCCACGCCGCCCACATCAGGCGAAACGACCATTAAGTTCTCGATGTCGTAGTGCTGCTCAATGTCACGGGTCATCACGGGTGCTGAATAAAGATTATCGGTGGGGATATCGAAAAACCCCTGTATCTGGTCAGTGTGGAGATCGAGCGTTATCACGCGGTTGACGCCTGCAGCGGCAATCATATTGGCTACCAACTTCGCCGAGATCGGTGTACGGCCAGTGGCACGGCGATCCTGACGGGCATAGCCGAAGTAAGGGATAACGGCGGTGATACGGCGAGCGGATGAGCGGCGCAGCGTATCGGCCAGGAGAAGCAACTCCATAAGATTGCCGTCGGCGGGGGCACTTGTCGACTGGAGAACATAGACGTCCTCCCCGCGTACATTTTCATGAAGTTGAACGTGGATTTCCTGGTCGGCGAAGCGCTTGACCGTACAATCTGTGAGGGAAAGATTTAAGTGGTTGGCAATGGCTTCGGCAAGGGCGCGGTTCGAGTTACCGGTCACCAGCTTCATTAGCGCGATCCTGTTTCAAGGAACCTTCGGGAGCAGAAGTTTGAGCTTGGGCACATTTAGAGACATGTGCGTGAAATCACAACCAAGCGCTGTGCATTCTTGCGAGATGATCGGTCTCCGTTGGACCGCGGCCTTGGCCGGCTTGCCGATTGCGGACGACGAACCTATTTACGCCGTCGTCTCCAAACCAGCCGGTTAATCCGCCAGGGTAGAGCCCGACACGAGCTTGATCTCTCAACGCCAATGAACACAGCGCCGACAAATACGATGCAACCGATTGAAATCTGCGCCTGGTGTCCCGAATGGCCAACTCAGTTCGCCGTCAAGGCAAAGCTCATCCGAAGCGTGTTGGACGCGCACGCTATGCGCATCGACCACATTGGCTCGACGGCGATCCGAGGTCTGGCGGCAAAGCCGATCATCGACATTCAAATTTCGGTGGCCGATCTGCAATCCGTCGAAGTCCTGAGGGAGAGGATGACGGCCATTGGATACGTGTGGCGACCATCGAATGCTGACCTGACCAAGCGCTATTTCCGAGAGGCGCCAGGCAACGAGCGTACGCATGTTCATGTGCGCGGGCGCGGAAGCTGGAGCGAGCAATGGTCCTTGCTGTTCCGGGATTACATGCGTGCCCACGCCCATGAGCACGCGCCCTATGGAGAACTCAAGCGCGCCTTGGCGGCGCGATACCAGAATGATCGAGTGGCCTACACCGAGGCCAAGTCCGAACACCTCTGGACAATTATCCATCGTGCAGATCGCTGGGCGGCCCAAACCGGCTGGCAGCCGGGCCCGTCCGACGCTTGACCGCACGCGCCACAGCGAGCGCGAGCACTCTGCGGCCAGCGCCAGGTCGGCTGGCCCCCTGCAAGGCCTGCATCCCGCCGCGACCGGACTTCCAAAAGAAAAGGCCCCGGACGAACCGGGGCCTTTTCTTTGGATCTTAATCAGAGCCGGCTTAAGCCGGCCGACGATCAATGTTCCTTGTTGGCGTAGACCGACTTCTTCGTAAGGTAGACGAGGCCGGTGAAGATCAGTAGGAACACCATGACCATGAAGCCGGTGCGCTTGCGGTCTTCGAGGTGCGGCTCGGCCGCCCACATCAGGAACGACGCAACGTCCTTGGCGTACTGGTCGACCGTCTGCGGCGTGCCGTCGTCGTAGGTGACCTGGTCGTTGGAAATCGGCTGCGCCATCGCCAGAGCGGCAGCGTTCGCGAAGTACGGGTTGTAGTGCGTGCCTTCGGCGACTTCGACGCCCTGCGGCGGCTCCTGGTAGCCTGTCAGCAGCGCGTGGATGTAGTCCGGGCCGCCTTCCTGGTAGGGCCAGAACATGTCGAAGACGAACTGCGGGAAGCCGCGTTCGATGCCGCGTGCCTTGGCGATCAGCGAGAAGTCCGGCGGAGCTGCACCGTTGTTCGATGCCGCAGCCGCTTCCTTGTTCGCGTAAGGCGACGGGAAGTGGTCGGACGGCAGAGCCTTGCGGGTGAACATCTCCCCATCGGCATTCGGGCCGTCCTGAACTTCGTAGTTGGCCGCAAACGCCTTCACCTGTGCTTCCGAATAGCCGAGGCCCTCGAGCGTACGGAAGGGCACCAGGTTCATCGAATGGCAGGCCGAACAGACTTCGGCGTAGACCTTCAGGCCGCGCTGAAGCTGGCCCTTGTCATAGTGGCCGAAGGGGCCGGCAAAGCTCCATTCCTGCTGTTCCGGCTTGTGGATCGGATAGTGAGGCGTACCGCCGCCGTGCTCCTCGCCGCCCTTCGCCTCTTCGGCGATAGCTGCACCGAGACCGAGACCAGCGACGACAGCGAGTGACAGAATGCCTGTAACAAGCTTTTTCATTGTTGTGGGTTCCTTATCAATCGCTGTTCTGATCAGGCGCGCGCGGCGGCCGGCTGCGCCTTGGCATTCTGCTTTTCCAGCACCGCTTCGGTGATGGAGTTCGGAATGCGCTTCGGCGTTTCGATCAGACCGAGAACCGGCATGACGACGAAGAAGAAGCCGAAGTAGTAGAGCGTGCCGATCTGCGACATCACGACGTAGAGGCCTTCTGCAGGGCGCGAGCCGAGCCAGCCGAGCATGATGGCGTTGACGACGAAGATCCAGAAGAACAGCTTGTACCACGGACGGTAGACGGCCGAACGGACCTTGGACGTATCGAGCCAGGGCAGGAAGAACAGGACGATGATCGAGCCGAACATCACCAGAACGCCGCCGAGCTTGGAGTCGATCGGGCCGATGTTGAAGGTGATGGCGCGCAGCATCGCGTAGAACGGCAGGTAGTACCATTCCGGAACGATGTGAGCAGGCGTCTTCAGCGCGTCAGCCGGGATGTAGTTGTCCGGGTGGCCGAGGAAGTTCGGCATGTAGAAGACGAACCAAGCATAGACGAGCAGGAAGACGGAGACGCCGAGCGCATCCTTCAGCGTCGCATAGGGCGTGAAGGCAACGGTATCGGTCTTGGACTTCACTTCAACGCCGGTCGGGTTGGTCTGGCCGACGACGTGCAGCGCCCAGATGTGCAGCACGACAACGCCGGCGATCATGAAGGGCAGCAGGTAGTGCAGCGAGAAGAAGCGGTTCAGCGTCGGCTGGTCAACGGCAAAGCCGCCAAGCAGGAACTGCTGGATCCACTCACCCACCAGCGGGAAGGCGGTGAAGAAGCCGGTGATAACGGTCGCGCCCCAGAAGGACATCTGACCCCAGGGCAGAACGTAGCCCATGAAGCCGGTCGCCATCATCAGCAGGTAGATGACCACGCCGAGGATCCAGAGGATTTCGCGCGGAGCCTTGTAGGAACCGTAGTAGAGACCACGGGCGATGTGCAGGTAAACGGCGATGAAGAAGAAGGATGCGCCGTTGGCGTGCATGTAGCGCAGCAACCAACCCTGGTTGACGTCGCGCATGATCTTTTCGACCGAGTTGAACGCAACGGTCGTTTCGGCGGCATAGTGCATCGCCAGAACGATACCGGTGAGGATCTGGACGACCAGCATCACCGAAAGCATGGCACCGAAGGTGTATGCGTAGTTCAGGTTCCGCGGAACCGGATAGGTGATGAAGCTGTCGTGAATCATACGCGGCAACGGCAGACGGGAATCAACCCATTTCTCAATGCCAGTCGTCGGCGTGTAGGTTGAATGTTCAGCACTCATTATCAGTAGTCCCCTCAACCGATCTTGATAACTGTGTCGGAAACGAACGTGAAGGTCGGCACGTGAAGGTTCTCCGGCGCCGGACCCTTACGGATGCGGCCGGCCGTATCGTAGTGCGAACCGTGGCAGGGACAGAACCAGCCACCGAAGTCACCGGCCTGACCAAGCGGCACGCAGCCGAGATGGGTGCAGGAACCGATCATGACGATCCAGTTTTCCTTGCCTTCGCCGGCAGAGCGATCGACGTCGCTTGCCGATGCGTCGGCCGGAAGGTTGGCATTGCGCGCAACCGGATCCTTCAGGTCGTCGAGCTTGACGGCCTTTGCCTCTTCGACTTCCTTCTCAGTACGGTTGCGGATGAAGATCGGCTTGCCGCGCCATTTTGCCGTCAGCGACATGCCGGGCTGCAGGCTCGAAACATCAACCTCGATCGAGGCGAGCGCGAGCGTCGATGCATCCGGACGCATCTGGTCGATGAACGGCCAAGCGACAGCACCGGCGCCGACGACGCCTGCCATACCGGTAGCCAGATAAAGGAAATCGCGGCGAGTGGGCTCGCCCAAGGCCTCGCTTGAAGTGTCGTGTTCGCTCACGGCTAAACCATCCTCTCACGCAATGTTGCGGAAACCGCATCCGCCCCCGGCGAAATTCCTGCCCCTTGCGGTTTGATCCAGGTCAAGGAACCACGCCCTATTCATAGTGCTAACGCCCCCGCCGTTTTGCGCCTGCAAACACGACATCGGCACCAGAATCCGAAAAAATTCTGCGCACCCACGGCACACAGATTCCCCGTCAATCCGGCGCGTTCTATGCTTGATCGCAAATTATGTCCAGCCTTGACAAGGGGATGTGGGCAGATTGTCGCGGGGAAAAGCGCGGCCAATCGGCACAAGGACTTGACGGTCGCCAGTTAGGCTGAATTCGGGCCGGTCGAGCGGGCGTTGAAGCAGTCTTGTACCGCCCTACTCCGCCGCTTCCTCGCGGGCGAGAAATCCGCCCGACTGACGCGACCAGAGCGCGGCGTAAAGTCCGCCGCGGGCGACGAGCTCCGCGTGGGTTCCCTCCTCGACGATCCGCCCCTTGTCCATCACCACGAGCCGGTCGAGCGCCGCGATCGTCGACAGCCGGTGCGCAATCGCCAGCACTGTCTTGCCCTGCATCAGGCGGTCGAGATTGGACTGGATCGCCGCTTCGACCTCAGAATCGAGCGCCGAGGTCGCCTCGTCGAGCACGAGGATCGGCGCATCCTTCAGCATCACCCGGGCAATGGCGATGCGCTGGCGCTGACCGCCCGAAAGCTTGACGCCGCGCTCGCCGACATGGGCATCGAAGCTCTGGCGGCCGCGCTGGTCCTGCAGGCCGAGGATGAAGTCGTAGGCTTCGGCCTTGCGCGCGGCGGCAATCAGTTGCTCCTCGCTCGCATCCGGCCGGCCGAAGAGGATGTTGTCGCGGATCGAGCGGTGCAGCAGCGAAGTATCCTGGCTGACCATGCCGACCTGGGCGCGCAGTGACTCCTGCGTGACCGCTGCGATATCCTGCCCGTCGATACGGATCCGGCCGCCCTCGAGGTCATAGAAGCGCAGCAGCAGATTGACGAGCGTCGACTTGCCGGCCCCGGAACGGCCGACGATGCCCACCTTCTCACCCGGGCGAACGATCAGCGAGAAATCGTCGATGACGCGCTCGCCCTTGCCGTAGTGGAAACGGACGTGTTCGAAGCGGATTTCCGGCTGGCTGACGGCGAGCTCTGCGGCATCGGGCCGGTCGACGAGACCGATCGGCTGCGACACGAGTTCGGCCGAGTTCTGGATGGTGCCGATGTTGCGCATGATCGAATTGAACTGGGTCATCATGCGGCCGAGCAGCATGTTGAGCCGGAGCACCAGCGCCAGCGTGAAGGCGACGGCGCCGGAACTGATCGCGCCGCCGAGCCAGAGATGGATCGCATAGATGGCGATGGCCGTGATCATCATGCCGGAAAGCAGCGCCAGCGAAGCGCGCACCGCCGTCAGAAGCCGCGTGAACGGAATGACCGCGTGCTGGAACCGATCGAAACCGGAGCGGATATAGCGGTCGTTCTCATCGTCGCGACCGAAGAGCTTCAGCGTCTGGATATTGGAATAGGCATCGACCATGCGGCCATTCAGCATCGATGCCATTTCGGCGGTATCGCGGGCATGCTTGCGGATGCGCGGTACGAAGTAGCGGGCGAGCGCCAGGAAGACGACGATCCAGAAGGCGACCATCGCCGCCAGGCGCCAGTCGAGCTGCGCCACCAGCGCCATGGTGGAGGCGGTGTAGATGACGATGAACCAGACGACCTGCAGCAGCGAGACGATCAGATCGCTCGTCGCCTGGGCGCCTGCCCAGACCTTGGTGACGATGCGGCCGGAAAAGTCGTTCTGGAAGAAGGTCAGCGACTGTCGGGCCACATGCACATAGGACTGCCAGCGCACCAGATTGAGAAAGCCGGTGATGATCGATTGCTCTTCCACGAGCGCCGCCAGCGACACCGCAATAAAGCGGAACACCATCACCGTCAGCAGCATGAACAAAAGTTCGGGCCCGTTCGCGGCGATGAGCCCGCTCCAGCCGGCTTCCGGCTTGACCGTGTCAAGAACGTCGACCAGCCGCCCGACGAAATAGAACAGCCCGGCCTCAAGCATGGCGACGAGACCGCCGAGCACGGCCATCGCGATGAACGGTCCCTTCGCCTGTCTGGCGTAGAACCAGGCGAAGCCCCAGAGCGATTTGGGCGGCTGCAGACGCTCGCGCGGCGCGAACGGCTTGATCCAGTTCTCGAAGAGGCGGACGATGGCGCTGAGCATGGTTCCGATATAGGCGGTTCGGCGGGAACAGCAATCGGTTTCCGTCCGATTGCGGGTTACAAATGCGTAACGTCTAAGAGAGCGGCCCGCCGCTCTTTCGAACGGCGGGCCGACGGCATCTTACTCCGCCGCCTCTTCCTTCTCGACGTCGTCGGCGATGAAACCGCCGGACTGGCGCGACCAGAGGTCGGCATAAAGGCCGCCCTTGGCGACGAGTTCGCCATGCGAGCCCGTCTCGACGATCCGGCCGGCTTCGAGAATTACCAGCCGGTCCATCTCCGTCAGCGTCGACAGGCGGTGGGCAATCGCGATCACCGTCTTGCCGGACATCAGCGCGAAGAGGTTTTCCTGGATCGCCGCTTCGACTTCGGAATCGAGCGCCGAGGTCGCCTCGTCGAGGATCAGGATCGGCGCGTCCTTGAGGAAAACGCGCGCGATCGCGACGCGCTGCCGCTGGCCGCCGGAAAGCTTGACGCCACGTTCTCCGACCTGGGCGTCCAGCGCCTTGCGGCCCTGGTTGTCCTCGAGCCCCTGGATGAAGTCCCAGGCGTTCGCCTTCTTCGCCGCGGTAATGATCGCCTCGTCGTCCGCCTCCGGATGTCCATAGGCGATATTATCGCGAATGGAGCGGTGCAGCAGCGAGGTGTCCTGCGTGACGACGCCGATTTGGGCGCGCAGGCTGTCCTGCGTGACGGTGGAGATATCCTTGCCGTCGATCCGAATTGCGCCGTCCTCGAGATCGTAGAAGCGCAACAGCAGGTTCATCAGCGTCGTCTTGCCGGCGCCTGAGCGACCAACGAGACCGATCTTCTCGCCCGGCTTGATGTCGAGCGACAGGTGATCGATGACGCCCTTGGCCTTGCCGTAGTGGAAGCGGATGTTGTCGAAGGCAATCGCCCCCTTGTCCGCCTTCAGCGCCTTGGCATCCGGTTCATCGACGATATCGTGTGCCTTTGTCATCATGCCGATGCCGTCATAGACCGTACCGATGTTCTCGAAGAGCGCCGAGACTTCCCACATGATCCACTGCGACATGCCGTTGATGCGCATCGCCAGACCGACCGCAATCGCGATCGCGCCGACCGAGATGGCACTCGTCAGCCAGAGATGGATGCCAAGCGTGGCGATCGCAAAGAGTGCGATGCTGTTGTTGGCATAAACGAGGATGTGGAACAGCGTCACCTTGCGCATCTGGCGATGTACGGTGTCGAGGAAACCGTCCATGCCGTCACGCGCATAGCCTTCCTCGCGGCCGGCATGGGAGAACAGCTTGACCGTGCCGATATTGGTGTAGCTGTCGACGATCCGGCCCGTCATCATCGAGCGCGCGTCGGCCTGCTCCTTGGAGATCTTCTGCAGGCGCGGCACGAAATAGCTGACGATGCAGATGTAGATCGCGAGCCAGATGGTGAGCGGGATAACGAGGCGCCAGTCGGCTGTCGCCACGACCGCGAGCATGGTGACGAAGTAGCTGACGACATAGACGAAGACGTCGAGGATCTTCATCACCGTTTCGCGCACCGCAAGCGACGTCTGCATCACCTTCGTCGCCACGCGTCCAGCGAACTCGTTGGCAAAGAAGGTCATGCTCTGACGCAGCAGGTAGCGGTGCATCTGCCAGCGGGCGATCATCGGATAGTTGCCGAGCAGCACCTGGTGCATGATCAGCGAGTCGATCGCCACCAGGCCAGGCAGGCCGATGAGGACGAGCGCGCCCATCCAGAAGAGCCTGCCGCCCTCGGCTTCCAGGAACGTGTCGCGGTTGGCGCTCGACAGCCAGTCGACCATGTTGCCGAGGAACTGGAACAGCGCCACTTCGCCGACGGCGATCAGCATCGTGCAGACGGACATGATGAGCAGCCACGGCACGGCCGGCTTGGAATAATGCCAGCAGAAGCCGAAAAGGCTTTTCGGCGGGAGCGTCGGCTCCTCCGCCGGATAGGGATTGAGGCGGGATTCAAACCAGCCGAACATTGCATTGCTCCTTCAGAGTATTTTGAAGGAAAGCGGGGTTTCCCCGCATTCTTATGATGAAAAGGTCAGTCCGGAAATGCAGCCCGAAAGAGGGCTTCGTCTTCCGGAGTCCCGGAAGCGCGTCGATCTCTTTTAAAAGATAGGTCGCGGAACCGGTCAGGCCAAACGGTGGCCCACTACTCCAGGAAGGCGTGTCAACATCAATACATTCATGTTTGCCTCCGTCGGTTCGCGTTGAAGAGGTTCGATCTCTACCCTTATTCGCGCCGGCATGCCAGATTGTCGCAGGCTGTTTCTTGCACATTTTTTCACCGTTCGGGTATCTGTTGCCGTTTCGGCACAGATTAGCGCCGGCAATATCAGCGACCGCAAAAGCAAGCAGCGCCGAGTTTTTCGCAGCGGAGAACACGGATGAATGCTTCATCGGATACGCCTCCTGATCTTCAAGGTGTCGGTTTCGTCCTTCGCCGCCCCCGCGACGGTGATGTGGATGCGCGCCTGAGGCTCGGCCGCCATCCGGAAATCTACCGAATGTTCGGTGCGGGCCGGTCCTTTCCCGGCCTCTTCAGTTACGGAGAGGCAGCCGCCTGGGTTGCGCGGATTGCCGGACACCCGGCGGCCTGGATCATCGATCAGGACGGCCTCACCGGCGAAGTGAGGCTCGACAATCTCAATCACGTCGATCGGCGTGCGAGCTTCGCCATCGGCATTTTCGATCCGGAACGCCTCGGCAAGGGGCTTGGCACGGCGGTCACCAAGCGGGTATTGGCCTATGCCTTCGATGAACTTGCCCTTCATCGGGTGTCGCTCAGGGTTCTCGCCTTCAATGAGCGGGCGATTGCCGCCTATCGCAAGTCCGGCTTCTCCATCGAGGGCCGCGAACGTGAGTCGGCTCTGATCGACGGCGAGTGGCATGACGACATCATGATGGGCATCCTGGCCGCGGAATTTGACGCGCGGCGTGATGCTACCGGAAACGAGTGACCTGACGTGAGCAATCTGCGCATCGCCCTCTACCAGCCCGACATTCCCGGCAATACCGGCACGATCCTGCGTCTTGCCGCCTGTCTCGGGCTTTGCGTCGACGTGATCGAACCGGCTGGCTTCGACCTCTCCGACCGCAACCTGAAGCGCGCCGGCATGGACTATATCGCCTCGGTGGCGCTCACCCGCCATGTCAACTGGGAGCGCTTCGAAGAGTGGCGAGCGGCGAGCGGACGCCGACTGGTGCTCGCATCTACCAAGGCTGCCCTGCCCTATACGCGCTACGAGTTTCGCCCCGACGACATCCTGCTCTTCGGACGGGAGAGCGCCGGCGTGCCCGACCACGTGCACGAGCGTGCCGACGGCCGAATCCTCATTCCAATGGCGGAGGGCCAGCGCTCGCTGAACATCGCCATCTCCGCCGCGATGATCGCCGGCGAAGCGATCCGGCAGGTTTCTCCAGCCTGACAGTGTAAACATTGCTACCTCCTTGGCTGTCGATCGAGGGGCGCCGAAAGCGGAACCGGCCACCGTCAGTGGTCGGCGCGTTACGCCGCCACCTCGTTGTAGGGTGCGCTCTTGCGCGCCTGTTTCAGAACACGTGCCCACCAGGTCAGCCGGTCGATCATCACGAACAGCGGCGCACGCAATTCCTCGGGCTTGTAGAGGTTGCCGGCAGCGTCGAACTTCGACCACGCCTTGGGGAAAGTGATGCCATCGCGCAGCGTCACCGTATGCAGCTCCCCGAACACCTGGCGCAATTGCTCGACGGCCCGGATGCCGCCCGAGGCGCCGCCATAGGAGACGAAGGAGACAGGCTTTGCGTGCCAGGGCTCGTAGACCGAATCGATCAGTTCCTTGAGCGCCGCCGGATAGCCGTGATTGTATTCGGGCGTGACGATGATGAAGGCGTCGGCCTCGGCGATCTTGCGCTCGAGCCACTCGCCCGGATTGACCGCAGCGCCCAGCCCACGTGACGTCCTCAGCCGCGCCGGATCGATGACCGTCAGGGTGAACACATCAGAAGCCGAAAGTTCCCGGATCAGCCAGTTGGCGACCGTATCGCAGAAGCGACCCTGGCGCGCACTGCCATAGATCACGGCAAGGGTCATTTTCTCAGTCATGGGATCAAGCTCCTGTTGTCGACGTCATGGAGCCAATGCTATAGAACCTCAACAATAGTTGAGGTCAATAGCCATCATGACAATTGTGAAAAGCAGCGAATTGCGCCGCGAACTGACGGTCGGCGAAGTGGCGGAGCGAAGCGGCGTCGCCGTCTCCACCCTGCACTTCTACGAGGCCAAGGGGCTGATCCGCAGCAACCGCACCCGCGGCAACCAGCGCCGTTATCCGCGCAGCGTGCTGCGACGGGTCGCCGTCATCAAGGTGGCCCAGCGCACCGGCATCCCTCTGTCGGAGATCCAGGACGCTTTGTCTGTCCTTCCGGACGATCGTCCGCTTACGGTCGAAGATTGGGGCAGATTGTCCGAAAACTGGCGCGAACAGCTGAACGAACGCATCGCCAACCTGATGGCTTTGCGCGATCACCTGACGGGCTGCATCGGCTGCGGCTGCCTGTCACTGCGTGAGTGTCCGCTGCGCAACCCGCACGACGTGCTGTCGATGGAAGGTGCCGGGCCGCGGTTGATGGATGACGATGGTCACCCGTGAAGCACACTAGGCTGAAGGTGGCGCAGGCATGGCACCTTGCGGCGACTGCTGGCTCCTGCCCCGTCTATCAAGGTGACCGATGGGCTTTGAAAAGCGGAAGGGTGATCCGGTCAATCCGCACTCGGCAGGCGGCGCATGGTGAATTCGATCTCGTCGCCATCGAGCTGCCGCCAACTCTCGACCTCGGTCCAGTAGGCGGCCTTCGGCCAGGTATCGAACCATTCCCGTGCCTTCGCCCGGGCGGCACTGCGATCGAGCCGAAAGGTTTCCCGCACGAAAAGGCCATCGCCTCGTGTCGGTTTGTCCCGGCGATGCCGGGCGATCTGCCGCCGCAATCCATCGAGCGGCGGGCCTGCAGGTATTCTTGCCATGGGCTATACCTCTGATAACTAAGATAGTGACGGCGCTTGAGCTTTGCCAGAGAATTGTTCTGCGGCAGGCTCGCGCTGCCCATCAGCCCTCTGGTGCGACAGACCGCCCCGAGGTGCTGGACCGGCGTTGCCATCGGCGCGAAAGTGTGAACTGTGGCGACTTCAATCGAATCGGCGGCATTTCATCGGGAAACCCGCCAACAGGACGCAATTTTCCATGGAACGACCGCAGCTCCCCCCGGGCCTCCCCGGAGATATCGAAGTGAAGAAGGCCGAGGCGCGTGCGTGGTTCGAAGGGCTGCGCGACACCATCTGCGCTGCCTTTGAAGGTATCGAGGATGAACTGACCGGTCCCCTCTCCGATCGCGCGCCCGGGCGTTTCGTCGCCAAGGATTGGAGCCGGGACGATGGCAAGGGCGGCGGTGGCCGCATGTCGATGATGGAAGGCCGCGTCTTCGAAAAGGTGGGCGTCCACACCTCGACCGTCTTTGGTGAATTCTCGCCTGAATTCCGCAGCCAGATTCCGGGCGCCGCCGAGGATCCGCGCTTCTGGGCCTCCGGCATTTCGTTGATTGCCCACCCCGTGAACCCCAACGTGCCGGCCGTGCATATGAACACCCGCATGGTGGTGACGACGAGCAACTGGTTCGGCGGCGGTGCAGACCTCACGCCGGTGCTCGACCGCCGCCGCGTCATGACCGATGCGGACACGCAGCTCTTCCATCGCGCCATGGAAATCACCTGCACCCGCCATGCGGTCGCCGACCACGCCAAGTTCAAGACGTGGTGCGATGACTACTTCTTCCTGCCGCACCGCAACGAGCCGCGCGGAACCGGCGGCATCTTCTACGACTGGTTGCGCTCGTCGGAGGAACAGGGTGGCTGGGATGCGGACTTCGCCTTCACCCGCGACGTGGGCAAGGCTTTTGCCCTCGTCTACCCGAAGATCGTCCGCACCAACTTCAACATGCCCTGGACCGAGGAAGACCGGGATGAGCAGCTCGTGCGGCGCGGTCGCTATGTCGAGTTCAACCTGCTCTATGACCGCGGCACGATCTTCGGCCTGAAGACCGGCGGCAACGTCGAGTCGATCCTGTCGTCGCTGCCCCCGGTGGTGCGCTGGCCCTAAGGCACGGACAGAGAGCGTTTCGCCAAGCAAGAACGCTCTCGCCACCTCAACTGCAGATCCGCACCTTTTTCGGGATGACCCTGCCATAGGCGCCGTAGGTCTTGACGGTTTTGACGACGCAGCCCTGCCTGTAGCCATAGCTGTAGTTCCCGGCTTGCGCCGGTGTGCCGAAGGCAAGTGCCATCGCTATCGCCAGAGCCATGGCGAAAAAAGAGCCGCGCATCGATATGTCCCCTGCATGCTGATCGTGACCGCGACAGATCCCGTCGCTTGAGGAGACACATGGCACGACTGAGGATTTCCCGCTGTTTCGAATGAAACAGGCGAACAAAGCGTGGCATCCGACGTTTCCCCTGCGTTGAGCGAGGTGGATGCGATGATTTTCAAGAAGCGAACATTCTACGGCGACGAGCCGGAGCGGCAGGCCGCGGATCACCCGGCCGAACTCGAGCGCCGCGTCGCCCATTTTCTGGCGGTGGCGCCCGGCCTCGATGCCGCCGATCTCACGGTGACTGCCAAGGGCAACACGATCATCCTTGCCGGCTTCGTCGCGACCGCGGCCGAAGCTGCCCGCGCCGAAGAGGCGGCAAGACACATGCAAGGCGTCGCGGAAGTGATCAACCGGATCGAAATAGCCGGCATAAAATAGAAGGCGTCAGATGGAGCCCAGCGTCCAGCTGACGATCTCGGCGGAAACGCTGGCGAAAGCCTGATCCATCGCCTCGATGAAGGCCGGGTTGCCCGCACCCTTCACGCTGGCCGTGGCCCGAAACGCCTTTTGCACCCGCACCGTGCCATTGCGGTCGTTGAGGATTTTCGCGAAGATTTCGACGACGGCCGTATCGGCACCTTCCGTCGAGATCTCGAAGGCGCGGATTTCGGTGATGACCTGGTAATCGATCGCAAGGCCCTGGCCCGGCTTGCCGACGCCGCCGATCTTGCCGGTGTCTTCGAAGGCCTGCACGAGCTTCGACTGCACCAGCTTCGGCAGGCGATCGCTCCATTGTGCCTTGGAGAGATATTGCAGCTCGGAACCGGACAGGCGGATGACGACTTGGTCGCTGTCGAGCGCCTTCAGCGCCGTCGGCTCGGGCACCAGGATTTGTTTGCCGGTCGATGCCCGTCCTTCAACGAGAGGTGTAGCCGAAAGGCTGTACGTGTCGTTGACGGCTTTCGTACCGCAGCCGGCAAGTCCGGCTGCCAGCACGAAAATCAGGGCGGAGCGCCATGCTCCTGCTACTCGCACACCCACCAGCCCCGGAAAACTCATACTGCCAATACCCTTGTCCCAAACACCTTGGCGCACTTTTGAGCCGAAGCATAACGCCTGTTTGCCACGCCCGAATCAGCGCCGGGTACGGCCATCATATTGCTTCACCGTCTCGCCGCCAAAGAGAAGACGCTGCGGGTTCTTGTCGAATGTGGAGATGGTGTTCTCCAGGCTCTGGACCGTACGCCGCGTATCGGTGACGAGTGCTTCGACGTCGCGCAGGCCCGAGCCCGAGAAGCGCTTGAGGTTGTCGGCGATCGGGCCGATCTGCGCATTGAGATTGTCGGCCATCTTGCGGAATGACGCGAGCGTCGCGCGGGCGTCAGCCGAAAGCGAAGGCGCATCCGCATCACCAAGGAAACCATCAACCTTGACGAGAATGCTGTCGACCCGGTTGGCAGACGCGTTCAACTTGCTCGCCAACTGGGTGACATCGGTGATCGTACGGTCGATATCCTGCTGCCGCGCCGTGATCTTTTCGGCAAATGCGGAAATGTTGGCGACCGTCTTCCGGGCGTCCGCGGTCGCCGCTGTGATGTCGTTGACGACGAGCTCGACCTTCTCCTTGTCCACCGAGGCCACAAGCGTATCGACCCGCTCCAGCGTCTTCTGGGCGTTCTTGCCGAACTGATCATAGGTCTCGACCGTTCGACGCAGCGCAGCAAGCGTCTCCGTCACCCCGCCCGAAGCCGCCTTCAGGTCGTTGCTGATCTGCTCGACATTCGAAACGATGTGGTCGATCTTCTTCGGATCCACCGACTTTACCAGGGTCTCGGCAGCCTCCAGGGTCGAATCGAGTTTCTTGGAGGCTGCGCTGACCGAACCGGAAAGCTCCGTCACGCTCCTGAGGAAATCGTCGATCGCGCCGGAATTGTTGGCAAGCGCCGTGGAGAACGTTTCGGCATTGCCGATCGTTTTCGTCAGCGGGCCGCGCACGTCGGTCACAAAACCCTGGATGTCGGTGATGGCGTCGTTGGCCCGGTCCATGATCTGGTCGGCAGTCGCCAGCAGGCTGGTAACGCTCGACTGATCCGCAAGGATGCGCGCCTGTGTGCCATTTTCGATCGCGGATCTCAGGATGTTCTCGTCGCCCTTGCGGCCGCCGCTGAGCTCGATATAGGCGGCGCCCGTCAGGCCCTGCACTTCCAGCGTCGCCTTGGTCGATTTCAGTACCGGCGCATCGATCGAAACCTCGGTGACGGCAATCGAATAGCGCGGATCATTGGCGTCGATCGCAAGATTGCGCACCGTGCCGACGGGGATACCGTTGAAGCGCACCGGCGAACCGACGGAAAGACCGTTGGCCGAACCCGGAATATTGACCACCAGCTCGACCATCTCGCCGCTGCGGCCGTATTGCGACATCCAGTAGACGAAGCCGAATGCGGCCGCGATCACGAACACCGTGAAGAAACCGACAATGGCGTAGTTCGCTTTCGTTTCCATTCGTACCGACTACCTTCGTGGCCGCTTCACCGGCTCTTGCTCCGATCTCGACATGTGTGCGTCAAAACCGCCTTCTCGAAATCATTGATCGTTCCGCACGATCGAACGTGCCCGCTTGCCCCTGAAATAGGACTGCACCCAGGGGTCGTCGCAGGCCAGCATGTCCTCCACGGTCCCCTCGACCAGAACCTTCTTCTTGCCGAGAACCGCGATGCGGTCACAGACGGAAAACAGGCTGTCGAGGTCGTGAGTCACCATATACACGGTCAATCCCAGCGTGTCGCGCAGCTTGGCAATCAACTCGTCGAACTCGGCAGCCCCGATCGGGTCGAGGCCCGAGGTCGGCTCGTCCAGGAAGACCAGGTCGGGATCGAGCGCCAGTGCGCGTGCGAGAGCCGCGCGCTTGATCATGCCACCCGAAAGCTCCGACGGGTATTTTTCCGCCGCTTCCGGCTCCAGGCCGACCAACTCGATCTTCACCCGCGCCAGTTCGTCCATCAGGCTCTGCGGCAGATCGAGATATTCCCGCATCGGCACCTGGATGTTCTCGCGCACCGTCAGCGCCGAAAAGAGCGCGCCATGCTGGAAGAGAACGCCGAGGCGCATGTCGAGCGCGATGCGCTCGGCTTCGGTGATCTTGTCGTAGTCGGCGCCCAAGATCTCGATCTTGCCGGAACGCTTCGCCAGCAACCTGAGCACGGTGCGCATCAGCACCGACTTGCCCGTGCCGGAAGCGCCGACGAAACCAAGGATCTCGCCGCGGTAGATTTCGAGGTTCAGCTTGTCGAGCACGATGTTGGAGCCGAAGCCCACCGTCAGGTCACGGACGGAAAGAACGGACTCCCGCCCGTTCGCCTCGGTCGCCTGGTACGCATCGTGCCGTTTTTCCAATGGGTTCACGCTGTTCTCCGCCTCAAAAATCGATTGACGCGTAGAACATGGCGAAGAGCCCGTCGATCAGGATCACGACGAAGATCGATTTGACCACCGAGGACGTCACGTGGCGGCCAAGCGATTCCGCGCTGCCGCCGACCTTCAACCCTTCGACGGCTGCGACCACGCCAATGATGAGCGCCATGAACGGCGCCTTGATCATGCCGGCGGCGACGGACGAAAAATCGACCGCTTCCTGCAGACGGGCGAGGAAGGTCGGGATAGTGATGCCGGAATAGCCCCAGGCAACCAGAGCGGCACCGGTCAAGGCCGCGAAGTTCGCGATGATCGTCAAGAGCGGCAGCGCGACGGTGAGCGCGACGAGGCGCGGAAAGACGAGAACGCCGATCGGGCTCAGCCCCATCACCTTCAGCGCGTCCACTTCCTCGCGCATCTTCATCGAACCGATTTCGGCGGTGATGGCACTGCCGGAACGGCCGGCGATCATGATCGCCGTGAGAAGAACGCCGATTTCACGCAATTGCAGGATGCCGACGAGATCGACGACGAAGACTTCCGCACCGAAGTAGCGGAGCTGGAACGCGCCCTGCTGCGCAATGATCGCACCGATCAGGAACGACATCAGCATGATGATCGGCACTGCCATCACGCCCATCCGGTCGATCTGATGAACGATCGCCGCCGGCGAGACACCGCTGTGCCGCCCAAGCTTCAGCTGGGCGCCGCGCACCGCAGAGCCAAGAATGTACATGGCAGCGACGATATCTTCCCAGGTCGCGATCATGACCTCGCCGACCGGCGCGAATATGCGCTGGAACAGCGGCACCCGCTCCTTGCCTTCATCGGGCGAACGCAGTTCTGCCGGCAAGGCGTCGAGCAGCTCGACATAGCGCTGCCCGCCGTCGGCGAAGTGAACGTCATCTCTGGACGGCCCGACGACACGGGTCACGAAGCGGCGGATGATCCAGGCCCCGGCCGTATCCATCGCGGTCACGCCGGACAGGTCGAACTGAGCGGCGCTGTCACCCTTGCGCGCGAGCTGGTCCAGCTTCGCCGCCATCGCCTCGGCTGTTTCATGCCGCCAGACGCCGGTGAAGACATAGCTTCGCTCGCCACCACTTTCGGCCAGCGCGACATCAGCGGTCATCTTGCGGGCAGGTTGCGACACGTGGCTTCTGTTTTCCCGAATTTCTACTGCATAGTTCCCTGGATCGGGGTCGGTCTCAGGACAAATTTATGCAGCGGGCCTAAAGTGTTACAGCGAACTTTGCGCATCTCAACGCGCGTCGCCGTAAAGATTCGTAAATCCTTACACCGTCATAACCGCTCGTATCGTTGCTGTCACCCGAACCTTCGACCGGTGGCGATACCAGCCCTTCAGAATGCAGGCCGGAGACGTTTTCATGTCACTTTCTCTCGATGCAGCGGTGGAACATTTCCCGATCGCAGGCACCTTTACGATCTCGCGCGGCTCCAAGACGACGGCGAGCGTCGTTACTTGCCGAATCAGTGACGGCCCCCACACCGGTTCCGGCGAGTGCGTGCCCTACGGCCGCTACGGTGAAACGATCGATTCAGTGTTGGCCGAGATCGCTTCCATTCGCCCGCGCATCGAGGCTGGTCTGACCCGTGTCGAACTGCAGCGCCAGATGAAACCAGGCGCCGCACGAAATGCCGTCGATTGCGCATTGTGGGACCTGGAGGCCAAACAGAAAAACAAGCCTGTTCATGCGCTTGCGGGCATAGCCTCACCCGACGCACTGACCACCGCCTACACGTTATCGCTCGCCGAGCCAGACACCATGCGCGAACAGGCGGCGAAATATGCCCACCGCGCACTTCTTAAGATCAAGGTCGGCACACCGGACGATGCCGCGCGTATCCGCGCCGTTCGGGCCGGCGCGCCTGAGAGCCGCATCATCCTCGATGCCAATGAGGGTTGGACGCCCGAAACCCTCGCCTATCACTTCGCAATCTGCGCCGAAGAGCGGATCGACCTGATCGAACAACCGCTGCCCGCCGGGCGCGACGATGCGCTGGCGACGATTGCCCGCCCCGTACCCATTTGTGCGGATGAAAGCGTGCACGCGACCGAGGACCTCGCCGCGCTCGTCGGCCGCTACGACGCGGTCAACATCAAGCTCGACAAGACCGGCGGCCTTACCGAAGCGCTACGCATGCGTGATGAGGCCGTGTCCCTCGGCCTTAAGGTCATGGTCGGTTGCATGGTCGGCAGTTCGCTGGCGATGGCCCCGGCGATCCTGGTGGCCCAGGGCGCCGATTTCGTCGATCTCGACGGGCCGCTGCTGCTCGCCGAAGACCGCACACCCGGCCTGCGCTACGAGGCTTCGCTGGTCTTCCCGCCGGAGCCGCGCCTCTGGGGCTGAAGATACCAGGCGGCGACCGCAAAGCAGCAGCCGGCAAAGGCGACGACCGACATCGAATAGAACCCCTTCACCCCGTACCAGGCGTAGAAGTAGCCCGATAGGAACGTCAAGATCGCGGTGAAGATGCCGGTGTAGAAGAAGTAGAGCCCCTGGGCGGACGCTTCCTGGGATTCCACCACCCGCTCGACGAGCTTGTGCTGCATGCCGGTGTGCATGATCGCATAGGTGAAGGCGTGGAAGCACTGGAGGATGAAGTAGCCGCTGAAACCGAGATCCATCGGGAAGATGATCCAGCGCACCACGGCGAGCGAACAGCCCGACAGGATCATCACCCAGACGCTGAAACGGCGGCTGATCGCCTTGGCGAAGATGAACATCGTCACTTCGGCGGCCACGCCCGCGCTCCAGAGCAGGCCGATCTCGGTGCCGCTGTAGCCGATGTGCTGCCAGTAGATCGCCGAGAAGGCAAAAAGCATCGCGTGGCTGGCATTCACCAGCGTCACACCGATCAGGAGCAGCTGCAGGTCGAGCTGCTTGAGCGACTTCGGCGGCGGCTCGGTGAGCGCGGTGATCGGCGATGGCCGGCGCGGCTTGCCGACACGCGGCGCCGCATAGGCCATGGCAATCGTCAGGCCGAAACCGATCGCCATCGCCGGCAGCACCATGTCGCTGCCGAATATGCCGACCATCCAGCCGCCGAGCATGGTTGCGCCGATGAAGGCGACCGAGCCCCAGAGCCGCATATGGGCGTAGTCGAAGCCCCAGCGGCGGACGCCAGAAAGCGCGATCGCCTCGACGATCGGCACATAGGGCGAATAGACCGCCGATTGCAGCGTGTAGATGACCAGCACCGGCCAGAAGTCGCGAAAGTAAAACAACACCAGGGCGGTCGCGAGCGCCAGGAAACCGGACCAGATCAGCACGATCGTCCGCTCGCCGAGGCGGTCGGCGATGACGCCGGCGATCGGCGCGGTGATGACGCGCACGAACATCGGCAGCGCCAGCACGACGCCGATCTCGAAGTCGCTCATCGAGAGCGTGCTGAGCCACATCGGAAAATACGGCATCGCGAAGCCGTTGACGATCAACGGCGCGCAGAAGAGCAAGGCGATGCGAAGCGCGAAATGGCGCGGCGGAGGGCCCACGGATGCGGGCGCTGAGGAGGGAATCATCGGCTGACCTGATGGCTGTGCTCAATCTCTAGCACAGCCCTGGCATGCCTCGCCATAACCTAGTTTTCGCGACAGGAGGTGACCTGTCGCTCTCCGGTTACGCAGCGCGCTGTGTCAGCAATTGGGCAAGCAGCTTGTCGGCTTCACCAGAGGCTTCGCCCTCAAGCGCGCCACCGCGCATCTGATGCCAGGTGATGAGTTCCATCGTGCCATCATGGTGCTCGGCGATCGCCGTGCAGCTTTCCACCCAGTCACCGGTATTGATGTAGCGGATATCGCCGATGTCCTCGATGACGGCATGGTGGATGTGGCCGCAGATCACCCCTTGAGCGTCGTGGCGGCGGGCTTCCTCGGCAACCACCTTCTGGAATTCGCCGATGAAGTTGACGGCGTGCTTCACCTGGAGCTTGGCCCAGGAGGAGAACGACCAGTAGGGCATGCCGAGGCGGCGGCGGATGGCGGCCAGGCCGATATTGATGGCGATCGCCGTGTCATAGGCCCAGTCGCCGAGATAGGCGAGCACACGGGCATTGCGGACCACGACGTCGAATTCGTCGCCGTGCAGCACCAAATAGTTACGGCCGTCGGCACCCTCGTGCATGTAGCGCTGCGCCACCTCGATGCCGCCGAAGTGCACGCCGGGAAAATCGCGCAGGAACTCGTCGTGATTGCCGGGGATGTAGACGATGCGGGTGCCCTTGCGGGCCTTGCGCAGAAGCTTCTGGACGACGTCGTTGCAGTTCTGCGGCCAGTACCAGCTGCGCTTCAGCCTCCAGCCGTCGACGATGTCGCCGACCAGCACGATCGTCTCCGCTTCGTGATGCCGCAGGAAATCGAGCAGGAAGTCCGTCTTGGCGGCCTTCGACCCGAGATGGACGTCGGAGATGAACAACGTCCTGAGCTTTCGTACGGAGTTGTCTTGCTGCGCCGTCATGCCAGCCTCGTCTCTAGTTACGCTTCCTGCCCCCGTGAAAACCAGACTCGTGTTTCAGGAAGATGACATGAGCACCTTGCCGCCGGTCTGGCCGCCGAAATCGGCACGGCAAAACTGTACCTCGCTCCGAATTCATGCCAAAAGGCACGACCACGAATGAGGAATGTGAGAGCATGAACACGGGCGACAAGACGAAATCCCACATCGGTCCGGCCAGCGGCGACATCGACCAGCAGGCCCTTTTCTTCCACCGTTACCCGCGCCCGGGGAAGCTCGAAATCCAGCCCACCAAGCCGCTCGGCAACCAGCGCGATCTGGCACTCGCCTATTCGCCCGGCGTGGCCGCGCCATGCATCGCCATCCGCGACAACCCGGAAACGGCCGCCGACTACACGGCGCGCGCCAACCTGGTCGCGGTCATCTCCAACGGCACGGCCGTGCTCGGTCTCGGCAATATCGGGCCGCTCGCCTCCAAGCCGGTGATGGAAGGCAAGGCCGTCCTTTTCAAGAAGTTCGCCGGCATTGACGTCTTCGACATCGAGATCGACGCTTCGTCCATCGAGCGCATGGTCGACGTGATCTCGGCGCTGGAGCCGACCTTCGGCGGCATCAACCTTGAAGACATCAAGGCACCGGAATGTTTCGAGGTTGAGCGCCAGCTGCGTGAAAAGATGCAGATCCCGGTCTTCCATGACGACCAGCACGGAACGGCGATCATCGTCGCCGCCGCCATCCTCAACGGCCTGGAACTCGCCGGCAAGGATATCGCCAAGGCGAAGATCGTGACGTCGGGTGCCGGTGCGGCAGCACTCGCCTGCCTCAACCTGCTCGTCATCCTCGGCGCCAAGCGCGAGAACATCTGGGTGCACGATCTCGAGGGCCTCGTCTACAAGGGCCGCGAGGTGCTGATGGACGAGTGGAAGTCCATCTACGCCCAGGAGAGCGACAACCGCGTGCTCGCCGACAGCATCGGCGGCGCAGACGTCTTCCTCGGCCTTTCCGCTGCCGGCGTCCTGAAGCCGGAGCTGCTGGTTCAGATGGCCGAAAAGCCGCTGATCATGGCGCTTGCCAACCCGACGCCGGAAATCATGCCGGAAGAGGCCCGTGCCGCCCGCCCGGATGCGATGATCTGCACCGGCCGCTCGGACTTCCCGAACCAGGTCAACAACGTTCTGTGCTTCCCGCACATCTTCCGCGGCGCGCTCGATTGCGGCGCAAGCACGATCAACGAAGAAATGAAGATGGCGGCGGTCCGCGCCATTGCCGGCCTTGCCCGCGAGGAGCCGTCCGACGTTGCCGCCCGCGCCTATTCCGGCGAAACCCCGGTCTTCGGCCCCGACTACCTGATCCCCTCGCCCTTCGATCAGCGCCTGATCCTCAGGATCGCGCCGGCCGTCGCCAAGGCGGCCGAGGAAAGCGGCGTCGCCACCCGCCCGATCCAGGATTATGACGCCTATCTCGACAAGCTGAACCGCTTCGTATTCCGCTCGGGCTTCATCATGAAGCCGGTCTTTGCGGCCGCGAAGAACGCCCAGAAGAACCGCGTGATCTTTGCCGAAGGCGAAGACGAGCGCGTGCTGCGCGCCGCCCAGGTGCTGCTGGAAGAAAGCACGGCCCGGCCGATCCTGATCGGGCGTCCGCAGATCATCGAGACGCGCCTGCGCCGTTACGGTCTGCGCATCCGTCCGGATGTCGATTTCGAAGTGGTGAACCCCGAAGGCGATCCGCGCTACCGCGACTATGTCGAGGATTACTTCGCCCTCGTCGGACGCCTCGGCGTCATCCCGGAAGCGGCCCGTACGATCGTGCGCACCAACACGACGGTGATCGGTGCGCTTGCGGTCAAGCGCGGCGAAGCCGATGCGCTGATCTGCGGCGTCGAAGGCCGGTACTCCAGGCACATGCGCGACGTCTCGCAGATCATCGGCAAGCGTGAAGGCGTGCTCGACTTCTCCGCCCTCAGCCTGCTGATCTCGCAGCGCGGCGCGACCTTCTTCACCGACACCTATGTCAGCTACTGCCCGAGCGCCGAGGAGATCGCCCAGACGACCGTCATGGCCGCCCAGGAAATCCGCCGCTTCGGCATCACCCCGCGTGCAGCGCTCGTGTCGCATTCGAACTTCGGATCGCGCGATTCGGAAAGCGCCACCAAAATGCGCAAGGCGCTTCAGCTCGTGCGGGAACTGGCACCCGACCTCGAAGTCGACGGTGAAATGCATGGCGATGCGGCGATCTCGGAAGCGCTGCGCCAACGCGTCATGCCGGACAGCAGCCTGCCGGGCGAAGCCAACCTCCTGGTCTTCCCCAATCTCGATGCCGCCAACATCACGCTCGGCGTCGTCAAGACCATGACCGACAGCCTGCATGTCGGTCCGATCCTGCTGGGTTCGGCGCTTCCCGCGCACATCCTTTCGCCTTCGGTCACATCGCGCGGTGTCGTCAACATGGCGGCCCTCGCGGTCGTCGAAGCCAGCCATCCGGGCTGACATGATACCGCGGAGATCGCCTTCGATCTTCGCAGATATCAGGCGCCAGACCGGCGCCCCCAATGCCATATCCAGACGTCGCGCAATTGTTGAGCGCGACGCTCTATCGCCCGAGAATCACAGCGGAATCATCCTCTGCTGCCCGCTCGCGCGATCCGGTCGCAAGAACCGGCAATCGAAAATTGCAAAATTGGCATCACACACCAAACGGGTAAGTTTGCGCTGGACAAAAGGTGAACCTCTAACCATGCTGTGGCTTCGGACGAGATTCGGTGTTGTGGCATGACTGAGCAGCAGGCTGTCCTCGACATGCTGGAAATCCTGGAAGGCGGGGGCTGTGTCGAGCCCGCTCATTTCTTTACGCTGATGCGCCGCACGTTCCGCATTGCCCATCTCCTGTACCTCGAAGCCGAGCCCTATGCGGACGAGCTCAAGATCTGCCGCCTGCATCACACCTTCGGCGCCTATGCCGCCGAGATCTACCGTTCGCGCGGCCTTCACCGAATCGATCCGATCCTGAAGCTCGCGCTTGGCGGCGTGCGCCCGGTGGAATGGACGATGGCGCGACATCGGTTCCCGGAATGCGAGCCTTTGTTCCAGGCCGCGCAGGAAATCGGCATTTCCACCGAGGGCGTTGCCTTGCCGCTGCCATCGCCCGCAGGTCGGACGGCGCTGCTGGCAATCAACGTCAACATGCCGGCCGACGAATGGACGGCCTATCGGCGCCAACATCTGCGCGATTTCCAGCTCGCCGCGAATCTCTTCCATGCGGCCATGCTGGAACATGGCGCAATGGCCGGCGGCCTTTCGGCGCGTGACATGCGCCTCACCGGTCGCGAAACCGAGGTTTTGACCTGGGCCGCCGCCGGCAAGAGCTATTGGGAAATCGCCACTATCCTCGGCATTTCCGAACGCACCGTGCGCTTCTTCATGACCAATGCGAGGCGCAAGCTGAATGTCGTCTCCAACACGCAAGCCGTCGCCCAAGCCGTCCGCCATGCACTGATCCCCACCGTTTGACGCAGCTCGCGCCAAGGCCCTCCCAAAACCCCTCGAAATCTAGTGGGAAATATCGCTGATTTAAACTGTCACTACCGACAGTTACGCGACCGCCGCCAGCCTGACAGCATCCGCCCATCCCAAGACAAGGATGGAGAAAAAGATGATCAGGATCCTGAACGGAAAGACCCGAGCACAGCACCCGCGGGCCGTCGACGACATGTTCCGGCTGCGCAAGCGGGTCTTCCACGATTTCCTGAAATGGGACGTTCAGACGGACGGCGCATGGGAAATCGACAACTACGACACGGCGAACCCGCTCTATGTGCTGTCCTACGCTCCCGACGGCCGGCTGCGTGGCTCGCTGAGGCTGCTGCCGACGCTCGGTCCCAACATGCTGGACGATACCTTCCCGATCCTGCTCGGCGACAATCCGGAAATCCGCAGCGCCTCGGTGTGGGAATCGAGCCGCTTCTGCATTGAGCCTGAGATTTCGCAGGACCGCGCCTCCAATCAGGTGACGATCGCCGCCGCCGAGTTGATGTGCGGTGTCGGCGAACTCGGTCTCGCCTCCGGCATCAGCCACATCGTCACGGTCACCGACGTGTTCCTGGAGCGCATGTTCCGCCGCATGGGATGCCCGGGCGAGCGCATTGCCGAACCCCATCGCATCGGCTCGGTCTTCGCCGTTGCCGTCGCCTGGGAAGTGACTAACGACCTGCTTCAGCGCATGAAGGCCATTGCCGCCATCGAAGGCACCGTTCTCGAACGCCCGATGTCGCTCGAAACCGCCCGCGCCGCTTGAATGCCATCGCCGGCCGGAGCCGTTAACGCAAACCGCCGCTTGTCGTTGCACGATCACCGACAAGCTCTATGATGGAGGTGAAACAGGAATTGCCGCTGGCAGCCGCCCATATCAGAAGGCCGGCATCATGCGGCAGCAGGAAGAGACTTCGCCCGTGTTCCCGCGCTTGAAACACGTCGCTGTGGTGCTTGTGCCGCTGGCCCTGGTCGGTGCCGATCCTTCGCTGGCATCGACCGTGTGCGACCGGCTGAATACCCGGCTTGCGCAACTGCCCGACATGGTCGCCACCACTGCGGATGCCCGGGACTATGCCAGCGCCATCTCACGACAGAATATCGAGCTGCGCCGGGCGAAGAACGACCGCCGCCGCGCGGGCTGCGGTGGCGGCAGCGTTGTCGTCTTCGATGGCGGCGACCCCGACAGCTGCGGGGAGCTCGACAGCCTCATCGCCGAGATGGAAGACAATCTGCGCATGCTGAAGTCGGAGCGCGAGCAGATCGTCGCCGGCGGCAGCGAAGACAGTCGCCGCCGCATCCTTGCCGCGCTTGAAATCAACGGCTGCTACGGCGACAGCGAAGAATTCGCGAGCGTCGAGCCCGAAGAGCCCGAAACGCACCGCAACATCATTGCCGACCTGCCACCTGACGACGCCTACGGGCCGATGCTCGGGCATGGCGAAGACGGCTATGCGCCGCAGGATGGCTACTATCGCGGAACACTCAGGACCATGTGCGTGCGCACCTGCGACGGCGCTTTCTTCCCGATCTCCTCGGATGCGACGCCGGCCGACTTCCCGCGGGACGAACAGGCCTGCTGGGCGCGCTGTCCTGGCGCCGAAACCGAACTCTACTTCCACGATATCAACACGGAAGAGAGCGAACAGATGGTCTCGGCCGTGACCGGGTTACCCTATACCGAAATGCCCAATGCGTTCGCCTATCGCACACGCGGCATCAGCAAGCCCGGCATGTGCGGCTGCCAGATACCGCAGACTGCCGCAACCTCACCGAAAACGACCGGCACCAAGATCGGCGACGATCAGTCATCCATCGTCGTGATCGAAACCAAGAAGCCGGCGGATACCACGACCGCCACGGCGCCGGCCGAGGAGAGGCCTTACGACCCGTCCAAGAGCAAGGTGCGCGTCGTCGGTCCGACCTTCCTGCCGCAGGAAGAAACCTCGATCGACCTGAAGCACCCGAAGGGACCGGCCTATCAACCGGTCCAGAACTGAACCCGGCGCCGCCTTAAAGCGCGTCGCGATCGCTGCGCACTTTTGCGCGACGGGCTTTAGGAACTCTCGCTGCAGTTCCCCCAGCCTTCCTCAAACACCAGTTCTTCCAGCGGCAGGCGTTGCCGCCATCCCTTCACCGCCAGTTCGGGCTGCTGGTAAAGGCGATCGACATAACCGAGGCAGAGCCAGGCGACGATCTCGATATGATCGGGAATGCCGAGGATCGCCTTGATCTCCGCCTCGTGAAAGATACTGACCCAGCCGACGCCAACGCCTTCGGCTCGCGCCGCAAGCCACAGGTTCTGCACGGCACAGACCGTCGAATAGACATCCATCTGCGGATTGTGCGTCCGCCCGAGAACGACGGCGCCGCCGCGTGTGCGGTCGCAGGTGACGCAGATGCTGAGCGGTGCCTTGCGAATGCCTTCAAGCTTCAGCGAGCGGTATTTGGCCTGCTGCTCTGCCTCGAACATCAAGGCGGCCTCATCATTGGCGCGGTGAAACGCCTGCCAGACGCGCTCGCGCGTTTCTGCCCCCCGCACCAGTACGAAATTCCAGGGCTGCATGAAGCCAACCGACGGCGCGCTGTGCGCCGCGGCAAGCAGGCGTTTCACCAGATCGTCGGGAAGAGGCTCGGCCAAGAATTCGTCGCGCACGTCGCGGCGTGTTTCGATGGCGCGGTAGACGGCCTCCCGCTCGTCCGGCGAAAAGGCACCGGCAGCCGCAAGGCCGCCCTTCTGTTCAGTCAGCATCGTTCGATCCCCAACAATGCGAAAACCTCCCGCCGTCCGCGCGGGGTTCGGTCTATCTCGCCAGGCCGGTCTTCTGACTTCGGTTCAACCGGTCGCCTCACCTTCCCAGATCGATTGAAGATCCAGTGGCAAAGCCTTGAATCAATTCAAGGCACTTCTAGAGGCGACCGTCCCCGTCACAGCGTTGGGCACGTTCCGGAATGACACCGGATTCCCGATTCTCCCGCTCGCGCGGGCACCTGACGGCGTCATAAGGGCACAGCCGCCAAGGAAAGACAAGCGCCCGTCAGAGCGGGATGAGGAAAAGTGCGCGCGGTTTTCCGCCCGCATTCCGCTCTAACTTTTGAGGATCGATCACGTTTATGATTTTGGGTCGATCCGACCCAAAATCATCGTGATCTAGAGCGGCGCCACCGGATGCGGCGAACCGTCATAGCCGCCCCAGACCGACTGGTCGAAGCAGATCACCGATCCGGTCATCAGCCCGGATTCCGCGGAAGACAGATAGGCGCAGGCGCGCGCCACCTCCGCCGGATCGACGAGCCTGCCGAAGGGTTGGCTGGCGGCCGCCTTTTCGAGCCAATCCGCGGCAGCGCCGTGAAATTCGCGCTGGATGCGGTCCTCGCCTTCGGAAGCCATCCAGCCGATATTCAGGCCGTTGACGCGGATGCGGTTGCGCAGAAGCGCATAGGCAGTGTTCTTGGTCAGCGTCTCCAGAGCGCCTTTCGACGAGCAATAGGCCGCAATGAAGGGCTGCCCGGCCATTGCCGACATCGAGCCGATATTGACGATGGTGCCTTCCGTTTGCTCACGCCGCATCACCTTCACCGTCTCCTGCATCAGGAAAAACGGCGCCCGCACGTTGATGGCGAACATGCGGTCGAACAGTTCCGGTGTCGTGTCGAGGATCGTGCCGCGATCGGTGATAGCGGCGGCATTGACCAGCGCATCGACCCGGCCGAACTCCGCATCGCAGGCGGCAACGACCTTGCGCGCGTCGTCAACCTTTTCAAGATCGGCCTCGACATAGACCACTTTCGCGCCGCTGGCCTTGCCGATTTCTTCGGCCTTCGCCTTTCCCTTTGCGGCGTTGCGCCCACAAATGACGATGCCTGCCGCACCGCGTTCGGCGAATAGGCCGGCGATCGTTGCGCCCAGCCCTTGCGTGCCGCCGGTGACGATGGCGATCTTGCCTTCCATTTGTCCGCTCATTGAAATTCCTCCCTCGGATGATCGTGTAAAACAGGTGCGGCCCCGGGCGAAACGCTCCGGGAGCCTGTCGGATGTGCTGTCGGACCGTCAGCTCAGCTTGCGCTTCGCCTGCGCGTCGAGTGCGGCCTGAAAATCCTGCTCGCTCGTTCCTGCGGTCAGTGCCTCGCGCATCAACTGCGCCTGGGTCTTCGGCGCCAGCCCGCCAAGCGGCGGGTCGCGGTCGAGATTGGTTGGGAAGGAATAGCCCTCGGAGCAGGACGCGATGGCATTGGCCGCTTCCGCATCGGTCAGCTTGCCCTTCGCCAGCAACGCCTTCAAGGCCGGGTAGAGCGTCGCGCTCATCGTCAGCCGATCGACCGTTTCCATCGCCCGGCCAAAGGCCGAGGACACCTGCAGCAGGTTCGCCACGCGGCGGATGTCGGTGGAGCGGTTGTTGCCGGCGGCGTGGAAGAGCGCCGGATTGAAGAAGACGACATCGCCCTTTTCGAGCGGGAGCTGGACATGGTGCTCGTCGAAATAGGCCCGGAACTCCGGCCGATTGAGCGCCAGATAACCCGGCACATAGGTCTGGCTATAGGGCAGGAACAGCGTCGGCCCGCTTTCAAGCGGCATGTCGCAATGGGCGACCGCCCCTTGCAGGGTCAGCACCGGCGAAAGCTTGTGAACATGCGCCGGATAGCGCTCGATCACCGCGGCGGTCTGGAAGCCGAGATGGTAGTCCCGGTGCGCCGATTGTGCCGCGCCGCCCGGATTGACGCGGTTCACCTGCGCCGTCATCTGGTAATTCGGCCCGAGCCAAGCTTCGCTGACAAGCGCGATGATGGCATTGCCATAATAGGCTGCAAAATTTTCCGGCGCCTTCAGGCAGTGCTTTTCCAGCGAGTTCCAGATGCGATCATTGGCGCCGGGCTTGGCAAAATGATCGCCGCCGCCGCTGCTGGTGCGATGCTGTTCCTCGATGATCTCGTCGAAGACGGTGCTCGCGACATCCACCGCGGTGGTATCGGCAAAGGCGCGCTTGAAGACCGCCACACCCGGGCCGGTCGCCAGCGCCTCACAGATTTCGGCAAGCACCGCCCGCCGCGCCTCGGCATTGCCGCAGGCTGCAATCAGCTCGGCGCTGTTGTAGATCAACACGTTCTGGTCGCAGCTTGAAGCATAGGGATAGTCGGCCAGGTTGGTTCGGCGCTCGACCTCCGCGCGGAACGCCTCGATATCGCAGGCCGCTTCGGTGAGCCAGACACGCTCGATCCGCTGCCTCGCACTGTTGTCGGTCTTCATCCCGTTTCCTCCTCCGGAACATCTTGATGGACACGACTATAGGCGGCGGCAAAACATGATATAGAGCAAGAATCCATCAAAAATCCATCAGGAGAGCAGCGGCGGTGGCCCATCCCTTTCTGGTCAAGGACATCGCCTTTCAGGCCGGTCTCAGCACCGCGACGGTCGATCGCGTGCTCAACGAGCGCCCGGGTGTCCGCCGCCAGACCATCGCCAGGGTTCGCGCGGCCATCGAGGAGCTGGAAAAGCAGCAGGCGGGGCTCGACATTCAGGGCCGCAAGTTCGCGATCGATATCGTCATGGAGGCGCCGGAGCGCTTTACGGATGCGGTACGGCGGGCCTTCGAAAGCGAAGCCATGACGCTGGCGCCGACGATCTTTCGCTGCCGTTTTCACTTCGCCGAGACCATGCGCCCGCAGGACATCGTGCAACTGCTCGACCGCATACGCCTGCGCGGAACCGACGGGCTGGTATTGAAGGCGCCGGATGTGCCCGAGATCGTTGGCGCCGTCGCACGCTTCGAGACAGGCGGCATTCCCGTCGTGACGCTGGTGACCGACCTTCCCAACTCCCAGCGCACCGCCTATGCGGGCGCCGACAACCGGGCGGCCGGAGAAACGGCTGCCTATCTGATTGGCGAACGCTTTGCAGGTGCCGCGGCCACGGTCCTCGTGACGCTATCCAGCGGCCGCTTCCGCGGTGAGGAAGAGCGCGAAATCGGCTTTCGCCGAGTGTTGCGTCAGCACTATCCGACAATCAGGATCGTCGAGATCAGCGAGGGGCATGGTCGCGATAGCGAAACCGGCGCGCTGGCGGACGCAGCGCTCGCCGCCAACCGCGACATCAATGCCGCCTATTCGATCGGCGGCGGCAACCGCTCGGTGCTCGCGGCCTTCGATCGTCTCAACCGTGACTGCGCGCTCTACATCGCCCATGATCTCGACGATGACAATCTGGCGCTGCTGCGCGCGCGGCGCATTCATTTCGTCCTGCATCACGACCTGAAGACCGACGCGCGCACGGCCTTCCGCACGATCATGCTTTACGGCCGCGTGCCGTCCGCCGCAGTCGGCCCTCAGCTTTCTGCCGTGGTGGTCATCACGCCCTATAACGTACCGGAGTAGAAAAATCGCCCGGGCCGCTTGGCCCGGCGGTTGGCTGCTCGCCGGAGGTATCGTCCGGCAGCACCGTATCGTCAGCGGTCTCGACGCGGTTACGGCCACGTCGCTTGGCAAGATAGAGCGCCTCATCTGCCGCCAGCAGCAAGGCACGCGCGGTCAAACCATGGCGCGGCGCGAAGGCGATGCCGGCGCTGCCGCCGACGACCAGCAGTTGGCCGTTGAACGCAACCGGTGTCTGCGCATCGGCGACAAGACCAGTCGCAAGGCTCCGAGCGTCGGTCTCGCTGCAATCGCCGAGGATGATTGCAAACTCGTCGCCGCCGAGCCGTGCGACAGTACCCTTCGGGCCAGCGCGGTTGCGGAAGCGCTCGGCCATGGCGACAAGGACAGCGTCGCCTGCCGCATGACCATAGCGGTCGTTGACCGCCTTGAACGCGTCGAGGTCGGCATAGACGAGTGTGAACGGGTGCGTCTTCGCCCGCAGCAGCGCCGCCGCCAGCATGTCGTCGAAACCGCTGCGATTGAGCAGCCCCGTCAGCCGATCGTGCTTGGCGAGGTGCCGGTTGAGCGCCTCGCTCTGCTGCAAGGCGGCAAAGAGCGTCGAGAAGCGGAAGGCGACGAACGCCATCAGCAGGGCTGCGACGATCGCCATCACGATGACGCTCGGCAGCAGTTCGGCACGCACGAAACCACCAGGCGATTGCGGCATCCACGCCGCCACCAGACAGGACGCGTCGGAACAGCGGCCGACCGATGTGTAGACGCTGCCCTTCGGCCGCTCGGTCAATGGCACGAAAGCAAGACCCCGGACGCCCAAACGCGCCGCGATCTCTCGCGTCATCTTGGCCGTCACCGGTCGCACCGAAACCATGAGCACCGGCGCCCGGCGCTCCGCTGGAACGACCAGCGTTTCCGGGATGACCGCCTGCACCACCGCAACGCTCATGCGCCCGTCGATCTCGCGCAAGTCCACGGCGTGGATCCCGGGGACGGACGGCATCAGCGATTGCGGGTCGGGCGTCACGACATCCAGCGCGTAGGAGTCGCGGCTGTTTCTGAGCACGTTATCGTAACGGCGTTTGGCTTCGTCGAGAAGGTCATCGACCTCTTCGAGCGGGACACGGGCCGTCTCGCTCGGCACGGCAACACCGCCCTTCAACACTGTCGACGTGTTGTGATCCACATCCGTCATGATCAGCCAGGAGAAGCCGTAGTCTTCCCACAGCCAGCCCGACAGCTCGTCCGCAACGAATGCGTCGCTGACGTGCCCCTTGGCCAGTTCGTCGTAGGTCTTGTCCCAGAAGGAAAGCTGCGCCTGAAACTGAACGACGGCATCCATCTGGTGGCGCAGTTCGTTTGCCACCAGCCGACGCTCCGCCGAGAGGCCGAAGCGGTCCGCCTCGTCGACGGACCGATCCAGAACGAAGATGAGGCTCGCGATGATCAGGACGGCGACCAGGGTGCAGGCGGCATGGATCGCCCAAACCGTTCTGCTCCGCTTCGCCAGCCGCAAAGTCTTGTCCATGATGCGATCGCCCCCTCGTCCGGCCGGCTGTCGCGCGCATTCTCGCGTCTCTCCAAGCGCGATACGCAGCGGCGGCGGCCAACACGGGCAGCACTCGATCAAAATCAAAGTTTGGCTTAAATAAGCTGGTGTTGAAATACTTAACGATTTCAACCGGCTGAATCCGCCAGCAATCAGCAGTCGCAGGCGGATTACAGGGAGCGCAAACCAATGTCAGCGCTCCCCATTTGGACGGAGCGTTCTATTTCGGAACGGCTGCCGGGCGCAGCAATGCGATGACCTCCTCATTGCCCTTGTCACGCGCCAGATCTCGTATCGAGGGGCCCGCGACACCGTCACGTATGCCGGCGTTTGCGCCTCGATCGAGAAGCAGCCGCACAGCGGCCGGCTGCCCGTTGACCACGGCGAACGCCAGTGGCGTCATCCAATCCTGTTGCGGTTCCGGACGGCCGCGCCCCCGGAACCTTCCGAACGGCGTTTCGAGCAACTCTGGCTCCCGATCGAGGATTTCGGCAACCCATTCGACCATACCGAAGGCCGCGGCCGCGAAGATATCCAGCGGCTGCTCCTTCAGGAAGCGCACCATCTCGGCCTTGCCGTTGTACTCGGCCCAGCCGATCGTCGGCGCATGGTGGTAGGGATCACGAGCCGTTGAATTGGCACCGTGATCGAGCAACAGCTTCGCCATGTCAACATTGCCGTGCAGCGCCGCCTCGTGCAGCGGCGTGCGCGATGTCATGCGGTTGACGTCGAAGCCGAGCGACAACATGAGCGCGGCGTCAAGGCGCCTGTCGTCACCCGCCGCCTCGTGCAGAAGCGTCGGATGCGCGGTCTGCGCGCGTGTGATCAGCGTCGGATCCGCATCGACGAGCGCCCTCGCCTCATCGGCCTTCATTTCTGAGATAGCCCGGGCCAGCCGGTCGACATCGTCGAGCGGCGCTTCCGCTGCCCCGCGCGAAACGAGAAACGCAGCCAGCGCCGCATCACCGCCGAGCTCTGCCCATTGATAGGGCGTCCGGCCCTTGATGGGACGATTGACGTCGGCACCATGCTCGACCAGCAGGCGCACGCGCTCGCCCATGCGTTTTTCAAGCGCCCAGGCGAGCTGGTAGTCGAAAACGCGTTCGCCGTTTTCAACGAAGCCGCCATCGTTGCGAACCAGCCAATTGTTCCGATCGTTGGCGCCAAGGCCATAGTCGAGCAATAGCTTGAGGCAGGTGTTGTCCGGCTGGAACATCCGGTTGTAGAGCGCCTGGCTGTCATTGGCCCGGGCACCGGCATCCAGCAAGAGCCGCGCGAAAGCGACGCAATCCGGATGTTGCGGCTGTCGCTCGGGGCCGGCCTCGCCTTCGCCGAAGACGCCCGTCAGCACAGTGAAGCGGTACTGACCGTCGTCGAGCCAATGCGCATCGGGATTGGCACCCCGTTCGATCAGGCGTCGGCCGGCGGGCAGAGAGGAGTGGCCGGGAACCCGGGCATAGGCAGCGTAGAGCAACGGCTCCCAGTCATACGGCCCGCCGCGTTTGCCCACGAGTTTCGGATCGCGATCGAGCCAGCGGTCAATTGCCTCTGCTTCGCCGAGCGCGGCTGCGACGTGGATGCTGTCGCCGGCGATTTCGGGATGTTCATCCAGCAGTGCAAGCGCCTGGGTGAACCGTTCGGGATCAGCGGCTATGTCGCCGAAGTAGGAGACGGTCGCCAGAGACAGAAAGCGGTTTGCAAGCTGCTCGGTTGCAGGTGCATTGCTCCCGGATTTCTCGAGATGCCGCTTCAGCCGTGTCCAGCTCGAAAAGCCGAACTCGCGGGCGAGCACCAGTTGCGCATCCTGGAGCCCCATTGCAGCGGGATCGGAAAAATAGGGAAGCGCCCGCTGCCTTGCACTGGCATCATCGGCCTTCACGGCTTTCAGAAAAGCCTTGGCCTGCTTGCGGATCGTTTCGAGGGTAAGGTTCGCGGGAAGATCGCGCGCGATCATGAAAGACCTCCTTTCATTCACGTCCGGTATCCGCGCCCACAGACTGAAAAGAGGTGTGGCAACCAAGTTCAGTGAGACAGGTGGGCCTTGCCCTTCCCGCGGATCGGATGCGCCCTGCGAACGAGGTCATCGCTAGCACGCTGCCCTTATACTTGTCCAGCGCGCTCAGCTTTCAGGCTGATACCGAACGAAGGCGAAGCGATCGCCTGACGGCGACCAGTTGGGAACGTTGATGGTTCCCTGCCCGCCGAAAAGTTCGAACAGGATGCGCGGGTTGCCGCCGTCCATATCCATCAGCCGCAGGCGGACATCGAGATCCCTCGGATGATCGAAAACGTCACCGTCATAGGAGAGCACCAGCAGATGCTTCCCATCCGGCGACAGATGCGGAAACCAGTCGCCATAGGGGCTGTCGGTGATGCGCGTGACGTCACTGCCATCGGGGCGGATGCGCCAGATCTGCATGCGTCCGGTGCGGCTGGAGTTGAAATAGATCCATTCGCCATCCGCCGACCAGTCGGGTCCGTCGTTGCGCCCTTCCCCGTGGGTCAGCCGCTGCTCCTCGCCGCCATCAACCGAAATCGTATAGATGTCGAAGACCTGGTCGCGGATGCCGCAATAGGTCACTCTTCGCCCATCCGGCGACCAGCCGTGCCAATAGGACGGCAGGTTGCGGGTGACGAGCCGCGGCGTGCCGCCTCTAGCCGGCAGCAGGTAGATCGCCGACTTGCCGAACTCGGTCTTGTCGCTGATCGCGATGGTGGCGCCATCGGGCGAAATGCCGTGGTCGTTGTTGCAGAGCGCGGCAAAGCCGGTATCGATCTCCACCGGCTCCGAACCGTCGAAACCGAGGCGATAAAGACGGCCATCGCCGTTGATGACCAGGTGCGTGCCGTCCCGCGACCAGTTCGGCGCCTCGACCAGCCGATCGGTCTGCCAGACGACGCGCGTTTCACCGGTAACGATGTCATAGGTCTCGATGGAACTGCGCATCCCGTTCTCCCGCCGCGACCAAGGCAGCTATTTGCGTTCTTCGCCGGCCGGCAGCGTCGCCGCGACCTTGGCGCAGATCGACTGCATCAAATTGGAATTGCGTTGATCTCGCCAGGTCGAGACGACGCCCCAAGCCAACAGCACAAGGATGCAGACGAAGGCCACGCCGACGATGGCGATACTGCCGCTTGCAAGACCATAGATGCCGAAGACCGCCGGCGTCGCGAAATAGGCGATCTGCGCCGAGAGCTGCCGGCCAGCAGAAACGTCGCTCAGCGACCACAGCCGGATCAGCCGGATTTCCTCGTCCGTGAACTCCGGACAGCTTTCCTTGCCGTCCCGCCCTTGGCCGAACGCGCTCATCGGCTACCCTCGATCGCGGAAGCGGTTGGTGATCGGGTACCGCCGGTCGCGGCCAAAATTCTTCTTGGTGATCTTGACGCCCGGCGCCGATTGCCGCCGCTTGTATTCGGCAATGTAGAGCAGGTGTTCGACCCGGTGAACCGTCGCCTCGTCATGGCCGCGGGCGACGATCTCGTCGGTCCCCATCTCCTTTTCCACCAGGCATTCGAGAATGTCGTCGAGCACCGGATAGGGCGGCAAAGAATCCTGGTCCGTCTGGTTGGGACGCAATTCAGCCGAGGGCGCCTTGTCGATAATATTTGGGGGAATGACGACGCCGGAGGGTCCAAGCGCGCCCGGCGGAACCTTGGTGTTGCGCCAGCGCGAGATGGCATAGACCTCCATCTTGTAGAGATCCTTGATCGGATTGAAGCCGCCGTTCATGTCGCCATAGAGCGTGGCATAGCCGACCGACATTTCCGACTTGTTGCCCGTCGTCACCACCATCGAGCCGAACTTGTTGGAGATCGCCATCAGGATGGTGCCGCGGGTACGGCTCTGCAGGTTCTCCTCGGTGATGCCGGATTCGGTCCCCTCGAACATGTCGGAGAGCGCGCTTAAGAACCCTTCGACCGGCTCGGAGATCGGCACGATATCGTAGCGGCAGCCGAGCGCTGCGGCACATTCCTTGGCGTCCTTCAGCGATTCCTGCGAGGTGTAGCGATAGGGCAGCATGACGGTGCGCACCCGCTCCTCGCCGAGCGCATCGACCGCCAGCGCCGCGCAGATCGCGGAATCGATACCGCCGGAAAGGCCGAGTACGACGTTCTTGAAGCCGTTTTTGTTCACATAGTCACGGAAGCCGAGCATGCAGGCGCGGTAGTCCGCCTCCTCGCGCTCCGGCAGGCGCGACTGCAGCCCGCTTTCGCAATGCCAGCCGCTTTCGCCCTTCTTCCATTCGACGATCGAAATCGCCTCTTCGAACTGGCTCATCTGGAAGGCGAGAGACTTGTCGGTGTTGAAGGCGAAGCTTGCGCCGTCGAACACCAGTTCGTCCTGGCCGCCGAGCTGGTTGGCATAGATCATCGGCAGGCCGGTCTCGAGCACCTGCTTGAGGACCACCTGGTGGCGCACATCCACCTTGCCGCGAAAATAGGGCGAACCGTTCGGCGACAGCAGGATTTCCGCGCCGCTTTCCGCTAGTGTCTCGCAAACGCCGAGATCGCCCCAGATGTCCTCGCAGATCGGAATGCCGATGCGCACGCCGCGGAAATTCACCGGGCCCGGCATCTCGCCCTGGTCGAAGACGCGCTTCTCGTCGAACTCGCCATAGTTCGGCAGATCGACCTTGTCGCGGAACGCGATCACCTTGCCATCGTCAAGCACGGCCACCGAATTGTGCCGGCCGGTCTTGGCTTGGCGCGGGAAGCCGATGATGACGCCCGGGCCGCCGTCCGCCGTGTCGCTCGCGAGCTTCTCGACCGCCTGGAGGCAGGCCTTCAGGAATGCCGGCTTCAGCACGAGATCTTCGGGCGGATAGCCGGAAATGAACAGCTCCGTCAAAAGCAGGAGATCGGCGCCCTGGCGCGCCGCATCGGCACGCGCCTCACGCGCCTTGGCCAGGTTTCCGGCGATGTCGCCCACCGTGGGATTGAGCTGGGCGATTGCGATGCGCAGGAGCGAGGGGGCGATCTTGTGAGCGGTCATGAGCGGGCCTGTCGGTCTGTTCTGAGCGATTGCGTCTGACTTTCGCAATGTTCTTTAGCGCAATCCGCAGGAAAATACCCACAGGCAATCGCCGCTCCGCGAAAAAAACCGAAAAATTCTGTCTTTCCCGGTTCTTATGAAGGGCCGTTGCAGCGCCCTCACGCGACGAAAAGCTGTTCCCAAACCCCGTTAAGAAACCATTCATCCCCTGTTCAAAAAGACGGGCGTATGACAGTTACACGACACATTTATGAAACTGGAGAACATGTTGGCTAGTATCGATTCCGCTGTCGCGAGAGGTTCGCGCGTCTATGTCGATAGACCCGGCTTCACCGCACGGCACGCCAAGACGCTTGCGGCCACCCGCAGCGCATTGTTCTCCCTTTTTGTCGCAGCCGCTCTCGTCTTCGCCGTCGAGCTGATCGTGCGCCAGTCGATGGCCGATACGCTCGCCTATATGCTCGACCCGACGCGCCCGGCGCTGACGACTGTCGGTGCATTCTTCCTGATGCTGCTGGCCGTCGACGGCATTTTCGGCCGCGAACATAAGTCGGCCGTGGTGATTGCGCCGCTCGCCATCATACCCGCCGTCGTCTGCCAGCAGAAGCAGGTCTTCCTGTCCGATCCGCTTTATCCGACCGATTTCCTGTTCGGCCGCCAGATCATGGAATTGATGCCGGTGCTGGTGAAGGACCGCCCCTGGACCGCCGTCGGCATCGTCGTCGGCCTCATCGCCGCCGTTGCCGCCATCGGCCTCTTGCTGCGCTACGCCTGGCGCAATTTCCCCAAGCTGACGCGCCGCGAGCGCATCGCTCGTGCGGCCTTTGCGCTGCCGCTGCTCTTCGCCTTCTGGCACATCATGGATTACAACCAGTTCTCCTGGATCCGTGATCGCCTGAAGGTCATCCCCATCATGTGGGACCAGACCGAGAACTATAAGCACAACGGCTTTGCGCTTGCCTTCGCCATCAACCTGCCGATGGCCAATGTCAGCGCGCCCGCTGGCTACATGGCCGACGCCATCGATCGCATTCCGGTGAAGCCGCTTCCGGCTGGCACCTCGCACCGCGGCAAGCCCGACGTCATCGTGCTGATGAGCGAATCCTTCTGGGATCCGACCCGCCTGCCCAACGTCAAGCTCTCGCCCGATCCGATGCCGACGATCCGCGAGATGCAGTCGGGCAACGTCTTCTCGCCGGAATTCGGCGGCATGACCGCCAATGTCGAGTTCGAGGCGCTGACCGGCTTCTCCAACGCCTTCCTGCCCTATGGCAGCATTCCGTACCAGCAGTACATCCGCAACCCGATCCCGTCGCTCGCTACCTTCTTCCGTGGCGAAGGCTATGTCTCGCGCGCCATCCATCCCTTCCAGAGCTGGTTCTGGAACCGTACCGCCGTCTACAAGGCCTTCGGTTTCGACACCTTCAAGTCGGAAGAGAACATGCCGCCGATGCAGAAGCGCGGCATCTTTGCCTCGGACGAGTCGCTGACGCATGAGATCATCCGCCAGGCCGACGCCATGGACGATCCGTTCTTCTTCTTTGCGGTGACACTGCAGGGCCATGGCCCCTATGAGGCAAACCGCTATGCCAAGAACACCATCAAGGTCGAAGGCAACCTGCCCGAAAGCGACCGGCAGGTGCTGGAAACCTATGCTCAAGGCATCAAGGAAGCCGACGAGAGCCTGAAGAAGCTGATGGACTGGGCAAAGAAGCGCGATCGCGAAACGATCATCGTGCTGTTCGGCGACCACCTGCCGCCGCTCAACACGGTCTATACCAGCACCGGCTTCATGAAGGGCGTCACGGCGGAGCGCAAGGGCTCGAAGGACCAGATGAAGGCGCAGCACGAAACGCCGCTCGTCGTCTGGTCGAACAAAACAGGCCCGAGAAAGAACGTCGGCACGATCAGCCCGGCCTTCCTCTCCTACCAGATCCTCAAGCAGTCCGGCTACGAGCACCCCTATTACACCGGGTTCCTCGGCAAGGTTCATGACCAATACCGGGTCGTCGACCGCTACATGCTGATCCGCAGGAACGGCAAGGAAGTCGCCGAGTGGTCGCGCCAGCCGAAGGTGCCGGCTCTCTTGCGTGACTATCGCTTCCTGCAGCACGACATGATGTTTGGAGACCGCTTCTCGACCGACCGGTTCTTCAAGTCCCACGCCGACCTCTTCGCAAGCGCGGCCGAGACCCACTGAACCACGAGCGCCGGACCGGCCACACCCGGTCCGGCTCTTCATGCTCTCGGTCGGCCAGATTTTTCCGCGACGCAAAACCGCCACGCACATTTGCTGGAAATGCTCTAGATTTTCTCCGGTCAACCCCGGAGATCGCCATGCCGCATTTCAACAACATCTCGCACCAGTTCTTCGGCAAGCCGCTCAGCGAACTCGGCGAGATCGAGCGCCGCATCCTCGCCTACGCCCGCGAGCGGCGCACGCTGACCACCGATACCAATGCGGCCTTCGCTGCCGAGCAAACCTTAGGCGACAGGCTCGCCGACAACATTGCCCGCGTTGGCGGCTCCTGGAGCTTCATCGTCACCTTCTGCAGTTTTCTCGTCTGCTGGGTCATCGTGAACTCGGTGCTGTTGGTGACCGGAGCGTTCGACCCCTACCCCTACATCTTTCTCAACCTCGTGCTTTCCATGCTTGCCGCACTGCAGGCCCCAATCATCATGATGTCGCAGAACCGTCAGGCCGAACGCGACCGCTTCGCAGCGTCCAAGGACTACGAGGTCAATCTCAAGTCGGAAGTCGAACTGATCGCCCTGCATCACAAGGTCGACGACGTGTTGCTGCGTGAGATTTCGGAACTGCGTGCCGACCTCGCAACGCTCAACCGCCAGCTCGAGCACTACCGTCCAGCACCCGGGCAGGACTGACCGAAAACCCACGACACGCAGGATCAGATCCCGCGGTGCCGCGCCGTAGCGCGGGCGCCCACACCCCCGCTTCGCTGCCATCGGCAACTTATTGGAGTATGAAAAAATTAATATTTGAGGACCATCTTATGGGTGCAGGGACATTCGAAAAAAATACAGCAACGTGGGTACGCGGAGATGCTGCAATGTCCAACTTCAAGCGCCTTTTCGGCGGCCGAGACGGCGCCGCTGCAATCGAATTCGCAATCATAGCGCCGCTCTTCTTCCTTTGCGTGCTGACCTTGATCGCCTACGGCGTCTATCTCAGCACAGCGCATTCCATACAGCAGATCGCCGCCGATGCCGCGCGCACAGCCATCGCTGGACTATCCCAAGGCGAGCGTGAACGCCTCGCGACCGACTACATCCGCCGCACCACGATGGATCAGGCCTTCATAAAATCCTCGCGTATGACCGTGACCGTCAAAGACGACGCCAGCAACGCCAACCAGTTCACCGTTCGGATCAAATACGACGCCGCCGACCTCCCGATTTTTAACCTTTTCACGTTCGCGATGCCGAGCAGCCAGATCGAGCGCTTTGCAACCATACGCGTGGGAGGGGTCTGACATGGCGTGGAAATCAACGCGACTGCGCACGCTGCTCCGATCACAAGACGCCAATATCGGCATCTCTGCCGCACTGGTTATGCCACTGGTCATCGCCTCAATGGGGCTCGGCATCGACTACGGCTATCTCACCGTGCAGAAACGTGAGATGCAGTCGGCGGTCGACCTTGCCGCGATCGCAGCGGCCGCCAATATCACGTCGGCCGAGAAGGCCGTGCTCAACCATTTCTCCAACAATGGCCTCAACTACGCCGTGGCCACGCCGACCGGGCTGATGACGGTCGATGGCAAGGTGCTGCCGCTGAGCGATGTCGGCACGGGCAAGGTGGATGGCGTGGCCACGCTGGCGCGCGGCCGCTATATCCCCGACCCGTCCGTCGAGGCCGGACAGCGCTTCATCAAGGACGCAACGCCGACCGATGCCGTTCAGGTTCTGCTGGAAAAGAAAGGCCAGATCTTCCTTGCCTCCATGTTCAGCGCGCCGCCGGATTTAAGCGTCATCGGCACGGCCGCCAGCTCCAAGATTGCCGCCTTCTCTGTCGGCTCGCGTCTCGCCAGCCTGAACGACGGGTTGCTGAATTCGATCCTCGGGCAAATGCTCGGCACGACCATCTCCCTCAAGGTCATGGATTATCAGGCGCTCATCGACGCCGACATCGACGTCCAGCCGTTCCTGGAGATCGTCGCGACAAAGCTGAACCTGACCACCGCCTCCTATGAGGACGTGCTGAAGGCCAATCTGACCATGCCGCAGTTGCTCTCCTCGATGCGGCTCGTCCAGGGTCTTTCAGGCACAGTGACAGCCGCGCTGAAGAGCATCGAGCTTTCGACCGCAAACAACAAGAAGACCGTCACACTGGCCCAGATCCTCAACCTCGATCCGAAAAAGAACCTGCAGATCGATGCCGGTTCCGATTGGGCGATGAAGATCAGCGCGCTGCAGATCGTCTCCGCGGCCGCCGCAATTGCCAATGGCGAACACCAGATCGCGCTCAACGCCGTGACCGGGCTTCCCGGCATCGCTTCTGCCAAGGTCAAGCTCGCGATCGGCGAGCCGCCGGTCCAGACGCCCAGCCACCGCCTCGGAACCCCGGGGGCGGCCGTGCGCACCGCCCAGACCCGCCTCGCCGTCGAAGTCAACGTCGATGGCCTTGCGGCCCTTGCCGGCATCCGCATCAGACTGCCGATCTACGTCGAACTTGCCTATGCCGAGGCGAAACTTGCCGACATCCGCTGCTACGGCGGTACTCCGGAAAACGCGGCGGTCAGCGTCGACGCGGTGCCGGGCATTGCCGAGATCGCGATCGGCGACGTCGACCCGACAGTGCTCTCGAACTTCTCGTCGGATGCCCGCGTGCAAAGGGCCCGCCTCGTCGATGCCCTCGTCGTCAAGATCGATGCGCTCGCTCATGTCGAAGCACAGAACCTCAAGGTCTCGCGCCTGAGCTTCAGCCCATCCGAGATTGCGGCTCGATCGATCAAGAGCGTCTCCACGAAGGATATTCTCACCTCCACGACCCAAACGCTGCTCAACAACCTCGACGTCAACATCCAGGTTCTGTTCCTCACGCTCGGCAGCCCGACGATCGTCCAGCAAGCCCTGGCCCAGACCTTGGGTTCCGTCACCAAGCCGGTCGATGATCTCCTCTACAACCTGCTCCTGCTCGTCGGCGTCCGGGTCGGCGAGGCCGATGTACGCGTCACCGGCGTCAAGTGCCAGCCGCCTGTGCTGGTGCAATGATCGAGATCCAGCAATCGAACGGGGCGCCTGACGGCTGAACGTCAGGTGCCCCGTTTGAACAAAATCGGTTGTTCGCACGTTATGGGCAAGCTACTCCTACTAAAAGGGGTTAGGCTGAGTGGCGGCTGGCGACCGGGCATCTTGAAATTCAAGCATCCGGCACGCCGCGCAAGCTTCGGGGGGTGTGCGCAGCAAATGCGTGTCGTGGCAGAGCATGAGGGCGTTGCGCCAGTTGGTGCGCTTGCCTTCACCGCAGAAGATTTTCGCAATCATCCGAACTTCCGGGCGATCCTTCAGGCGAGCGCCCGCGATCTGATGTCGGTGTTTGATGTCTTCCCTCGAGTTGCCCGCCTCGTCGCCTCCCATCAGAAATGGACGCTGAGCCAAGCCGTCTACACACTTCACCTCGAGCGCGATCCAGCGAATCCGGAGACGGGTATCACCACCGCGCGCCTGCTAAAGTTCATGCATGAGATGGGCGGCGCCAGCCGCAATACCGCTGCCGCCTTCATTGCCGAACTGCTGACCTACAAGCTGCTGCGCGATACCAATGGCGGTCGTGCCAGAAAGAAAGTGCGGCCCCTGGAGCCGACCGAAATCAGCGAAGGGGCGATGTTGCGCTGGTTCATGAGCCAGATGGGCACGCTCGACCGTTTCGACGGCAAGGGCCGCCTTCAGCGCGTCGAAGCCGATCGGACGATCTTTGAGCGCGCCCAACCGATCGCCACCCGCCTTCTGCTCGCCGACCGGCGGTGGAACGAGCCGCCGGAAGCTGTGGCCGCCTTCGTCTGGACCGAATGCGGCGGCCTGCTGCTCGACGATCTCATGTCGCGGCCGCAAAGCCTCGATCCGGTCGACGGCAAAGTCTGGCTCGAAGCGAGCCTCTCGGAACTCGCCACGCACTACATGATCTCCAACACGCATATCAGGCGCATTTTCACCCGCGCCCAGGATGCGGGCCTCATCGGCCGCGCCGGCGAAGGCCAGCGCGGGCTGTTCTGGCTAGGCGAACGCCTGCTCGACGAATATTGTCAGTGGCAATCGGTCAAGATGGCCGGCCTTGCCAATGGCTATGAGCAGGCGGTTCGGCAGGCAACAAGCATGCCGGAGTGATCGCTCAGCTGCGTCCGGCCGCATATTTCGGCAAGTCGTCGGTGATTTCGTAGAAGTCGCCCTGGTCTTCGCAGAAGATGTGATAGCCACCCTTCAGCACGGTCGGCTTCTCGAAGGCCCCAGCCATGATCGAGATGTAATCCTGCCCGTCGCCCTTCCAGAACAGGGCCGAGCCGCAGATCCGGCAAAAGCCACGGCTGGCGCTGTCGCTTGCCCGATACCAAGTGACATGCTCCATTCCCTCGACCTCAAGGCCGTCGTTCCGGACATTCGTCGCGGCGTAGTAGAGCCCGGTCTGCTTCCGGCATTGGCTGCAATGGCAGTAGATCAGCTCGCGCAGCTCGCCCTGTGCGGCAAAGCGCACTGCCCCGCAAAGACAGCTTCCCTTGTGAACGTCCGGCATTGTTCCCCCAAAGCGAAATCGTGATGCATCACCCTGTCATGCGGTGGATAAGGCGGCACGATTGCGCGCGCCGCTTCCTGCTCCAGACACGAAAATGCCGGACCAGCTTCCAGAGCTGGCCCGGCATTGTCAAATTCAAAACTCCCAAGCGACGTTCAGAAAGCCTGAACGATGCCAGGGGATTAGATCAGCCGTTGACGACCATCTTCTTCTCGTCGCGGCCGCCCTTCATGCGCTCGGCCAGCAGGAACGCGAGTTCCAGCGCCTGGTCCGCATTGAGGCGCGGATCGCAATGGGTGTGGTAGCGGTCGGCAAGATCGTCGCCGGAAAGCGCGCGCGCACCGCCGGTGCATTCCGTCACGTCGTTGCCGGTCATCTCGATATGGATGCCGCCCGGATGCGTGCCCTCTGCCCGGTGAATCTGGAAGAAGCTCTCGACTTCCGACAGGATCCGCTCGAACGGGCGGGTCTTGTAGTTGTTGAGCGTGATCGTGTTGCCGTGCATCGGATCGCAGGACCAGACGACCTTCTTGCCTTCGCGCTCGACCGCACGGATGAGGCGCGGCAGATGCTCCGCCACCTTGTCATGGCCGAAGCGGCAGATCAGCGTCAGGCGGCCGGCTTCGTTGGCCGGGTTCAGAAGATCGATCAGCTCCAGGAGACCATCGGCCGTCAGCGACGGGCCGCACTTGAGACCGAGCGGGTTCTTGATACCGCGGCAGTATTCGATGTGCGCATGGTCGGGCTGGCGGGTACGGTCGCCGATCCAGATCATGTGGCCGGAGGTGGCGTACCAGTCGCCCGAGGTCGAGTCGACACGCGTCAGCGCCTGCTCGTAACCGAGCAGCAGCGCCTCGTGGCTGGTGAAGAAATCGGTCTCGCGCAGGCTCGGATGGTTTTCCGAGGTGATGCCGATCGCCTTCATGAAGTCCATGGTCTCGGAGATGCGGTCGGCGAGCTTGCGGTAGCGCTCTGCCTGCGGGCTATCCTTGACGAAGCCGAGCATCCACTGGTGCACGTTGTCGAGGTTGGCATAGCCGCCCATGGCGAAGGCGCGCAGAAGGTTCAGCGTTGCAGCCGACTGACGGTAGGCCATGATCTGGCGTTCCGGGTTCGGGATACGCGCTTCCTCGGTGAACTCGATGCCGTTGATGATGTCGCCACGGTAGGACGGCAGCGTCACGTCGCCCTGCTTCTCGACGCCCGAAGAACGGGGCTTGGCGAACTGGCCGGCTATGCGGCCGACCTTCACCACCGGCTGCTGCGCGCCGAAGGTCAAGACGACGGCCATCTGCAGGAAGGCGCGGAAGAAGTCGCGGATCGTGTCGGCGCCATGCTCGGCGAAACTTTCAGCGCAGTCGCCGCCCTGCAGCAGGAAGCCGCGGCCTTCGGCAACATTGGCAAGGGCACTCTTCAGACGGCGCGCTTCGCCTGCAAACACCAGCGGCGGATACTTCGCGAGGCTCGCTTCGGTCGCCTCAAGCGCTGCCAGGTCCGGATAGTCCGGCACCTGCTGGATGGGTTTCTGCCGCCAGCTGTTTGGAGTCCAAGTCTGTGCCATTTCGATCACCTGTTGTCTGCCGCGGATCTATCCGCGCGGGTCGCGCCCTGACGGCCGAAGGTGGCCGCCCGGTATTCGGAAATTTCACTCATGTCCGCGTGCCCTGCCCCAACGCAAGATTATTGCGCCAAGCTCGCCCGAAGCCGGTGACTTCGCGGATGCGGGCTTATAGACGTTAAGCGAAGGCTTGGAAAGACATCCTACCAGAATTCATCGGCTCCGGCGCCTGCAAAGCAAGGCACCGGCTGCCGGGGCCTCAGACCCGCTCGCCCTTGCGGATGCGGTAGGACGGCGAATACATCGTCACCAGTTCTTCCGCCGCCGTCGGGTGCACCGCCATCGTCCGGTCGAAATCGTCCTTGGTGCAGCCGGCCTTCAGCGAGATGCCGAGCAGCTGGGCCATCTCGCCCGCATCATGGCCGAGGATGTGGGCACCGAGCACCTTGCGGTCGGCAGCGTTGACGATCAGCTTCATGATCATCTTTTCCTTGCGGCCCGAAAGCGTCGCCTTCATCGGCCGGAATTCGGCGCGATAAACGTCCAGCTCGTCGAAGCGGCGCGTCGCCTCTTCTTCCGTCAGACCGACGGTGCCGATCTCCGGCTGCGAGAAGACGGCGGTGGGGATCAGGTCGTGATCCGGCGACACCGGATTGTTCTTGTACTCGGTCTCGATGAAGCACATGGCCTCGTGGATCGCGACCGGCGTCAGTTGCACGCGGTCGGTGACATCGCCAAGCGCATAGATGCCAGGCGCACTGGTGCGCGAGAACGCATCGACGATGATGGCGCCGCGCTCATCGGTCTTGACGCCAGCCGCTTCGAGGCCGAGGCCCGTGGTGTTCGGCACGCGGCCAAGCGCCAGCATCACCTGATCGACGGCGATGTCGCCGTGCTTCATCGTGCGCGCGACACGCTTCCCAGCATCATCGAGGGCGACCGACTGGATAAGGTCCTCGCACAGGATACGGATGCCCTTCTCTTCCATGGCCACATGCAGCCCGCGGCGCAGGTCTTGGTCGAAGCGCGACAGAATTTCCTTGCCGCGATAGATCAGCGTCGTCTCGACGCCGAGGCCGTGGAAGATGTTGGCGAATTCGACGGCGATGTAGCCGCCGCCCGCAATCAGGATCGACTTCGGCAGCTCCTCGAGATCGAAAGCCTCGTTCGAGGAAATGCAGTGCTCGTGTCCCGGCAGCGCGTCATGCGGCGTCGGATGACCGCCGACGGCGATCACAATCCGCTCGGCCGTCGCCGTGCGGCCGCTGTTGAGCAGGCGAACCGTATTGGGACCGACCAGCTCGGCGCGCGTATGCAGGATTTCGGCGCCGGCATTGTTCAGACCCTTCTGGTAGAGCCCTTCGAGCCGGGTGATTTCCTGTTCCTTGGCGGCGACCAGTTTCTGCCAGTCGAACCGGCTTTCGCCGACCGACCAGCCGAAACCGGCTGCGTCCTCGAAATGTTCGGAAAACTGCGACGCGTAGACATAGAGCTTCTTCGGCACGCAGCCGCGAATGACGCAGGTGCCGCCGTAGCGAAACTCCTCCGCAATCGCCACCTTCTTGCCGAGGCTCGCTGCCAGGCGCCCGCTCCTGACGCCGCCGGATCCGCCACCGATTACGAAGAGGTCATAGTCGAAAGCGGGCATGGACAGTCTCCTGAAAGCAGCGGCCGAAATGGCGAAATGGAAAGCGCGCCGAACGATCTCGCGTTCGGCAGCCGGTGCGACCAGCCGAAGGCCGCGCCGCAGGCACATATAGTGGTGCCTCCGGCCAAAAGAAAAGCCCGGATCTCTCCGGGCTCCTCGAAACGTGATGAACCGTGGCCGGCGACGGTTATTGCGCCGGCGCCTGGACGGCGCCCTCGGCAGCCGGCTGCGTGCTGCCAACCTTTTCGTCGAGCGACTTGGTGGCTTCCTGGGTCAGATCGCGGGAAACGCCTGCGGCCCAGATGTCGGCGGCCTTCAGCAGTTCGCGCGAAGCGATCGGGCCGTTATCCAGGAGCTTCTTGCCGGCGGACGAGCCGTAAAATTCGGTGATCGCGTTCAGTTCTTCGAGCGAGAAGGTCTTGGCGTAGATCGTCGCCGCTTCGTTCTCGAGATCGGCACGGCGCGCGGCAAGGCTAAGTGCCTTCTCGTCGACGGTTGCCGTGATCAGTTCCTGATGGTTCGGCGATGACTGGATCAGCGTGTTCTTCAGCCGCTCGGCAAGGTTCGGCAGAATGTTGTCGAAGCTGTTGGTCACGCCAAGCGCTGCGATCGTCGCGCGCGCTGCCTTGATCTGCTCTTCGGAGACGTCCTGGGCCTGCACCGCCGGAATCGATGCGGAAAGCAGAATCGCGGTGGCAGCGAATGTGCGGACAAGACCTGCGAGTTTGTTCATTTTTACCCTTGCTCCTGTGTTTGTCGCATGCTGCCCGGGCGATTTCCGCCGCCAGGCCCGCATGTGTGGAAACCTGTTGTCTTTACCGCTCCCAGCCCATTGCGGGCTGTCGGGAGCCAGCTCAGGACGCAGTCAGAATGCGTGCCTGCTCCGGCCCTGCAATGATTGCCAGCGACGCGATGTCGATGAAAAGCCCGTGCTCGACGACGCCGGGAATGGCATTCAGCTCCCCCGCGAGCGCATCTGCATCAGGAATACGGCCAAAAGATGCATCGAGAATGAGGTGTCCACCGTCGGTCTTGAAGGCGCCGTCGTGCGATTGACGCACGGCGATTTCGCCGGAAAGGCCGAGCCGCGAAGCGACTTTCTCGATCGCGATCCGCGTTGCCACCTGACCGAAGGGATTGACCTCGATCGGCAGCTTGAAGGCACCGAGGACCTCGACCACCTTCGATTCGTCGGCGATCACGATCATTCGCTTCGACGTGCTCGCGACGATCTTTTCGCGCAGCAATGCGCCGCCGCCGCCCTTGATCAGCCGCAGCCGGCCATCGACCTCGTCGGCGCCGTCGATCGTCAGGTCCAGTTCCGGCAGCTCATCGAGCGATTTCAACGGCACACCGAGTTCGAGGCAGAGCCGCGCCGTGCGCTCCGAAGTGGGAACGCCTTCGATACGGAAGCCGGAGGCGACCTTCTCGGCCAGCAGCCGGACAAATTCCTCAGCCGTGGAGCCCGTACCGATGCCGAGGCGCATGCCGTCTTCGACATATTCCAGAGCCGCAGCCGCGGCTTTGATTTTCATTTCGCGGGCGTCCATGCGCCAGTCGCTCCCTTGTAATTCCGACGGACGGCTTTGCTGCAAGCAGCGAACGGCCGGCCCGTTTTCCGCTGAGACACTTACACGCCCGGCGACGCAAACAAAAGTCAAAATGAAATTGCCGCCAAGGATTCCGCAGGACTTGGGACATGTACTCCCCATTGCATTCTGCTGTCACTTCGCCTACCCGAACGGCAACGTTTCCGGTGCCATGAGGTTTTTCGGTGTCATCTCCCATAGTCGTCTTCGATCTCGATGGAACGCTTGTCGATACCGCGCCGGACCTGGTCGCGAGCCTCAACCATGCGGTGACCCAGGCCGGCATCGCACCGGTCGGCTATGCGGATCTGACCCATCTTGTCGGGCACGGCGCACGCGCCATGATCGAGCGCACCTTCGCGCTCCGGCAAAAGCCGCTCGCTGAAGACGTCCTGGAATGGCAGCTCAAGGAGTTCGTCGATTTCTACCACGGCTCGATGCCCGGCGATTCGCTGCCCTATCCGGGCCTCATCGACGCGCTCGACCGGCTCTCCGGCGCCGGCTTCAAGCTGGCGGTCTGCACCAACAAGCCGGAAAAGCTGGCAACGCGCCTGCTCGAACGCCTGGGGCTGATCGAACGCTTCGCCGCGATTTCGGGTGGCGACACTTTCGAAGTGCGCAAGCCGAATGCCGAGCACCTCCTGAGAACCGTCACCAATGCCGGCGGCTCGGCCGAACGCTCGGTGATGGTCGGCGACAGCCTCAACGACTTCCTCGTCGCGCGCAATGCAGCGGTGCCGTCGATTGCGGTTCCTTTCGGCTACTCGGACGTCCCCGTCGAAAGCCTCGAACCGACGAAAATCATCAGCCACTTCGACGAGCTGACACCGGAACTGGTCTCGGCGCTGCTCGAAGCCCGATGATCGAATAGAAAAAAGGCCGCTCGAAGCGGCCTTTTCTTATTCTTGTGTCTTATCCTTCGGCCCTGCGGGCGCCGCGCGTCGCGTCAAAGGCGCGGTTCATGTACATGTCACGCTCATAGACGTCGTCGAAATACTCGACGACACCATCCTTGTTCGGCCAGGCCGTGAAGTAGGCGACATAAACCGGCACCTTCACCGGAACCTGCAGCGCCTTGTTGCCGCCGCCGGCAATCTCCTTGCCGACGTCCTCGACGCTCGTACCGAGCACGGCCGCCGCCATCAGGCGAGGATCGGCAAGCCGCACGCAACCGTGGCTGAGTGCCCGGTTGTCGCGCTTGAAGAAGCTCTTCGACGGAGTGTCGTGCATGTAGATCGCATGCGCGTTGGGGAACAGGATTTTCAGCTCGCCGAGCGCGTTGTCGCTGCTCGGCGGCTGGCGTACTGCGACCGAAGCGGTCGAGCCGTTCCAGTTGACCGACGCCGACGGAACCGGCCGGCCGCCGACTTCGACCTGGTAGCCCATGCGATCGAGATAGTTCGGGTCGCTGCGGAGCTTCGGCAGCATCTCGTTGACGATGATCGACTGCGGCACGCCCCAATACGGATTGACCTCGACGGTCTGGATCTCGTCCTGGAAGAAATAGGTCTGGTTCGTCTTCGAGCCGACGACCACGCGCATCGAGAACTGCTCGGCGCCCTGGTCGGTATAGGTCGCGGTGAAGGCCGGCTGGTTGATGAAGACGTAGCGGCCGCCGAGGCCATCCGGCAGCCAGCGCGCCTGCTCCATGGCGATCTCGAGCTTGTTGATCTTGTTCGCCACGCTGTCGCCACCCGTCAGGATGCGCACCGACGCCTGGCCGACGACGCCATCAGCCTTCAGCCCGTGTTCCTTCTGGAAGGCCTCGACCACGGTTACCAGTTCCGGCGTGTATTCCGGCGCTCCCTGGTAAGCGGCAAGAACCGCCGCATGTTCGGTCTTCAGCGCTTCCGAGCCCTTGAGGCGAATACCGGCAATGATGTTGGCGAGCTCGGGATTGCTCTGGCCCGGCTTCAGCAGCGTGCCGGGCGCGATCTCGACGCGCTGCTCGGCGCCTGTTTCCGCCCTCAGCTTCTCCAGTTCGACGGAGAGTGCCGCAAATTGCGCGCTCTTCGGGTTCTGGTCGTTGAGAAGCGTGGCGACGTCGTTGCTCGCAGACAGCTTGTCGAGAAGCGGGGCGAGTTCGACAGTCTTGCGCTTGAAGTCGTGGTAGCCGGAGATCTTGTTCGGATCGATGCGGCCGCGCACGGTGTCCTGCGCATAGGTCAGCGTTGCCGCCGACAGCGCGATTTCGAACTGCAGCAGCTCCTTTTCGCGCGCGATCATGTCGCCGCGGTCGAAAGTGTCTGCCGGTACGTTGACGGCATAGTCCTGCGGGTCGAGGCCGACCTTGGCTGCATCGGCGAGAACGGCGACCGCCGCCTTTGCCTTGGAGTTCACGCCTTCGGCGCCGATCCAGATGTAATCCATGCGGGCGCCGTAATGGGCTTCGACCGCCTTGGCGACGTCGCCGGACGCGCGAACGTTGATATCCGGCAGGAACTGCCGCGCGTCGGCAAGCGGCGTGCGCAGCATCGGCGGCAGCGCATCGTTGCGCACGGAGCCGGTAACGACCGGATCGAGCAGCTTGTCGGTCGAGATGCGACGCAGCGGCTCCGCCTTGTAGGTGTAATATTTGGGGCCCGTGACCTTCGGCAGCGGCTTGGCCGCCTGCTGCGGGTCGACCATCGTGCCCATGCCCGGCAGCGGCTGGGTCGGCTGAACCTGCTGAGCCTCGGTCTTCTTCCGGCCCGCCCGGATGAAATCGCCAAATGTGAAGGCCGAAGCCGGCCGCGCATCCATGGTCGCGATCGCACAGCCGCTCATGAGCGCCACGACCGCTGCCGTCTTAATTACTCTCATATGAAACTACGTCCCCGTATCGCGTTGTCGCCGAATTCGACTGAAGCCAGATTCTCGCCACGCCCTCGTGCACTGAAAGTTATAGAAAAGGATGGTGAATGAAAAGGAAACGCGCCCGCGAACATCGACCTTGAATCTCCTTCCTCGTCCCTGCAAACGCCTCGATTCCATAACGTTCGAAGGGGGATAAAAATTTGATCCATATGGATTTTATTTCAGCGGGAGGTCATGGGCCGGTTGCAGCCGCCGATCGGCGGCTAAAAAGAACGCCGCGCCTGTGACCGAAACATCACAACGGCGCCCGCGGCCCGCAAGCGACCGAATCACCATCGTTCCGGGCCGGCCTTGTTGCACGTCAACGTTTCAAACGATTGTAGCATGGCAAGCCGAGCCACGCCCCTTTACAAGCTCCGGCAGGCGGGGCAGAGAGAGGCCCGGCACCCTGGGGAGATGCGCCACCCGGCCCCTCGCCCAGGCTTCATGAACCGCATGATCCAAGGCAGGTATCACGATGACATCGACGCGCACGGAAACAGACACGTTCGGCCCCATCGAAGTGGCAAGCGACCGCTATTGGGGCGCCCAGGCCCAGCGCTCGCTCGGCAATTTCAAGATCGGTTGGGAAAAGCAGCCGGCCTCGATCGTCCGGGCGCTCGGCATCGTCAAGCAGGCAGCTGCCCGCACCAACCAGGCGCTCGGCCGTCTGGATTCCACCGTCGCCGATGCCATCGTCAAGGCATCGCAGGAAGTGATCGACGGCAAGCTCAACGACCATTTCCCGCTCGTCGTCTGGCAGACCGGTTCGGGCACCCAGTCGAACATGAATGCCAACGAGGTGATTTCGAACCGCGCCATCGAACTGCTCGGCGGCGTCATGGGCTCGAAGAAGCCGGTGCATCCGAACGATCACGTCAACATGAGCCAGTCGTCGAACGACACCTATCCGACGGCGATGCACATCGCCTGCGCAGAACGGGTGATCCATGACCTGCTGCCGGCGCTGAAGCATCTGCATAAGGCGCTGGAAGCCAAGGTCAAGGCATTCGATCACATCATCAAGATCGGCCGCACCCACACCCAGGATGCAACGCCGCTGACGCTCGGCCAGGAATTTTCCGGCTACTCAGCCCAGGTCGCCTCCTCGATCAAGCGCATCGAGATGACGCTGCCCGGCCTTTGCGAACTGGCCCAGGGCGGCACGGCCGTCGGTACCGGCCTCAACGCACCGGTCGGATTTGCTGAAAAGGTTGCCGACGAGATCGCCAAGATCACCGGCATTGCCTTCACCTCGGCGCCGAACAAGTTCGAGGCGCTCGCCGCCCATGATTCCATGGTCTTCAGCCATGGCGCGATCAACGCGACGGCTGCAGCCCTCTTCAAGATCGCCAACGACATCCGCTTCCTCGGCTCCGGCCCGCGCTCCGGTCTCGGCGAACTGTCGCTGCCTGAAAACGAGCCTGGCTCGTCGATCATGCCCGGCAAGGTCAACCCGACCCAGTGCGAAGCGCTGACCCAGGTCTGCGTCCAGGTCTTCGGCAACCACGCCGCCCTCACCTTCGCCGGCAGCCAGGGCCACTTCGAGCTCAACGTCTTCAACCCGCTGATGGCCTACAACTTCCTGCAGTCGGTGCAGTTGCTTTCCGATGCGGCCGTGTCCTTCACCGACAACTGCGTCGTCGGCATCGAGGCACGCGAAGACAACATCAAGGCGGCACTCGACCGCTCACTGATGCTGGTCACCGCCCTCGCCCCGAAGATCGGCTACGACAACGCTGCCAAGATCGCCAAGACCGCCCACAAGAACGGCACGACGCTGCGCGAAGAAGCCGTCGGCGGCGGCTACGTGACGAACGAAGAGTTCGACGCGATCGTGCGCCCCGAAACGATGATCGGCCCGGCCTGATCCATTTTGACACACCACGGCGCCTCAACGGCGCCGTGGGTTCAAGTCGCAAACGCTAGGATAGATCGGCGGGAATGGCCGCAGTCGATCGAACTGCGGTGCACCGCGGCGGCAAATATTAAGACTTCGCAAATCATTTGCCCCTAAAAATCATAACCCGTAAGCAGTGATTAATATTAGGGGGTTTGCACATGCAAACGGCAAACTCGGGCAAAGCACAGACGCCCGATATCGCAGCGCAAGTAACCCATGCCATGCGCATGATGGGTGTCGCGCCTATCCCCCGCAACTACGAGCTCTATTACGAAGCCTATCTCGGCTCCAACCCGCAGCTCTCGAAAGAACTCGCGGCGCTCGGTAGCCGCGCGACCCAGGAAGAGCTGGATGCGATCGGCGCGCAGTACTTCAGCCACATCCACCGCTCGACCGGCATCGAGCGCGCCCACACGACGCTTGCAGCCAAACTCGCCGAACTCGTCACCCTTTTGAAGGACGAGCAATACGCGCTCGAGAATTACAACAAGGTTCTCGACGAAGCCTATGTCAACATCGTCAGCAAGAGTGCATCGAGCGCCGATATCCTGCGCCATGCAATCGGCATCCTGACCGAGGCGACCGCCGAGACGATGAGCCAGGGCAAGGAGCGCGTGCAGACGGTCGTGCAGAAATCCTTCGAGATGGAAGTCATCCGGCAGGAACTCGACGAGTACAAGCGCATCGCCAACACGGATTCGCTCACGCGTCTCGCCAACCGGCGCGCCTTTGACGACAATCTGGCGGCCGTCTACAACAATGAGCACCTGAGAAATTACACCGGCCTGCTCGTTGCCGACATCGACCATTTCAAGAAGGTCAACGACACCTTCGGCCATCCGGTCGGCGACAAGATCCTCGCGACCGTCGGCGGCGTCCTTCGCGCCAACCTGCGCCGTGAGGCGTTCGTTGCCCGCACCGGCGGCGAGGAATTTGCCATTATCCTTGGCGACAGCACCCAGGAAGAATGCCTGCAGATCGCCGATCGCATCCGCACGGTTCTTGCGGCAACGCCCTTCCGCAATTCGAAGACCGGTGTCAACTACGGCCCGATCACGCTTTCCGTTGGCGTCTGCATGGCGACCGCAGCAGAAGACCCTGTCGATCTCTACAACAAGGCGGATATCGCGCTCTATTCGGCCAAGAATGGCGGGCGCAACAAGACCGTTCTCTTTGAAGACGGCATGCGCAAGGAATCCGGCCGCAACTGGCTGATCTATCGACGCTGACCTACGGCGCTCTGCGATCGAACTGACAATCGGCGCTCTTCATGGGCGCTTTTTGTTTGCCGGTGCTCGGGCATGCGTGAAGGCACCGCCCGCTCTGAACGCTGCGAGGCAGCCGACTAGTGGCCGCAGGCATCCGCGCCCGCCGCCCGCGCGATCGCGATCAGCTCCGGCCGGTACTCGAAATGCATCGTATCGAAGTGGTACCAGCGGCCACCCCAGATGAAGCCGTGCTTCTCGAAAATCTCGACGATATCCAGCGGATAGCGGTTGCGATAGCCGTGCACCCCCTTTCCGGACCAGCGCCAGTAATCCGCAAAGCCCGTATTGAGATCGATCGCCGCGCCGAAGCTATGGACCGACAGCGTGGCAGCACCGGCAATCGGCCGCCAGTTGAAGGTGCCGGCGCTTGGGCTGAGATAGCGTTTGAGTTCGGCATGTCGCGAAAGATCAGCGGCGATCGCCTTCAGCGCCGCGGCCGTTCCGTGCTTCCGCGTCACCTGCAGCCGCTCGCCGAACCAGTCCACAGTGACGAGATCCCGCCTGACAGCCGTAGCACTGCTGCCATAGAGCCGCTTCAACAGTGCTTCGCTGCGGATGCGACCCGGATCGAAATCGACGGCCGGCGCTTTCGCACACGCGCCCAGCGGATAGATCTGTGACAGGCTGTCCTCGATATCCGCCGCGGCCAGTTTCTCGGCATGGCTCTTCTTCTTGCCGTCGTCGATGGAGAGCGGCACCCCACCATCCCGCAGAACCAGGACATTGCCGTCGATCCGCTCGATGGCATCGGGGTAGGCCGTAGCCAGCAGGCTGAGCTTCTCGGATAGACTGGGCTCGCCGGCTGTCGCCTTGCCGGCCAAGAGAGCGAAAAGGAGTGCTGATGCACCTGTCAGAGCCTGCCGCCGCACCCTCGCCTCCACCCGCGCGCTTCGCTGAGATGGCGACCGTACCGGTCGGCCCCCGCAGCAGCCTACCACATGGTCTTGGCTGCGCGCTCCGGCCATTCGCGGTCATAGGTTTCGCGGTCGAAATCCGTCTTGGCAGCCTTCAGCAACGTGCCGGGCGTCGGCAGCGATGCCGGATCGAGGAAGCGTTCCGGGTTCCAAAGCTGCGCGCGCATCACCGCACGGGCGCACTGAAAATAGACTTCACCGATGGTCACGACAATCACGCTGCGCGGGTGCTTGCCGTCGACCTCGAAGCTATCGGTAAGCTCCGGATCGATACTGAGGACGGCTGTGCCGTTGATGCGCATCGTCGTGTTCGAGCCGGGGATCAGGAACATCAGCGCCACGCGCGGGTCACGCACGATATTGGCGAGCGAATCGACCCGGTTGTTGCCGCGCCAGTCGGGAAGCAGCACCGTCTTGTCGTCGGCGATCCGAACGACGCAATCGTCGTCACCGCGCGGCGAACAATCGAGCCCCTCCGGCCCGACGGTTGCGAGCGCGCAGAAGGGCGAAGCCTCGATCATCAGCCGATACTCCGCCGTCAGCGTTTTGGTGACCTTGGCCACCGATGCTTCGCTAACACCGCCATAGAGCGCGTTGAGTTCCTCGACCGTGGTGATGACCGACATGCCGTCCTCCAATACCGAAAGATCTCCGGATCGATGGCAGGGCGCGGATTGCGAAGCGATTCCGGAGGCTAAAGCGACCCTTTGACCGATAGCATGACAGTCTGATGACGGCAGCAACGAAAAATAGTCAGGCGGCGGCTTTTTGATCTTCCGCGTGTATGAAGGCATTGATCCGCGCGATCACGGGTGCGGCCGAGACGATGCGGCGATGGCCGAAGCCGTTTGCCCAAAACATCTCCACGTTCGGCCCAGCGGCTGCATAGCGGCGGGCATGATCGGCCGCGACCTCCTTGTCGTCCTCCGCATGGATGACCAGCGTCGGCACGGCGAGGACGCCGATGATCCGCGCGGCGTCGAAATCCTCGAGGCGTCTGCCGGCGAGACGCTCGACAACATCTTCGAAGGCCGCCTGCGTCTTCGGCGCCAGGCGAAGAATTTTGCCGAAACCTTTGAAAAGCCAAGTCATCTCGCTCGGCGCGCCGATCAGCACCAGCTTCTTCGCCACATGGCTGCGCACGTCGCAGACGATGCCGCCCGCCGCACAAGCAAGGCTTCCCCCGCCAAAGGAATGACCGACGCAGACATCGAAATTGCCGAAATGCCGCCAGGCGGCGTCGATCGCCCTGACCGCTGCAGGCATCGTGAGTGTGCGTCCCGGCGAACCGCCATGCCCCGGCCAGTCGAGCGTCACCACTTCAGCGCCGCCTTTGACGAGGCCATCGATCATCGCAGCCAAGTAGTCGCTGCGCGATCCCCAGCCATGCACGAGCAGGATGCGCTTGGCGTTGGCGGCATTGCGCGGAGCGGCGAACTGGCGTGCCAGCACCCAGCCGCCGGCATAGGAAAGCGTCACCGGCTGCCCCGTGGCGATCACGGGCGCCGCGGCCGCGAGCGCCGCCCTCTCCTTGGCGTTCTTAGGCTTCCGGCCGGGCGTCACGCTGAAAAGCTTGAAGGCAAGCCTGCCGGCGGCCTCGGGCGAGAACGCTGCCACGCCTTTCAGCGTGTGGCGGATGACCTTGATCGCAAAGGGTGCCATAGTGGGAATCTCTTGTTATGTTCAATGCTGAACATAATTGTACAACGTTGAACAAAAATCAAGTGACGACAGAACACCATTTCCCTTGGGATCACCCCCGTTTCCGCAGCTGGATCGCGGTTGCGCGCGCCTGCCAGCTCATGCAGCAGACGGTGACGCGCGAGATCGCCCATCTCGACATCAAGCCGCCACACCTCGATATCCTGATCAACCTCTACCGCTTCGACGGCATTTCGCAGCAGGAACTGGCACGCAAACTGCTGGTGGGCCGCTCCAACATGAGCATGCTGTTGCCGCAGCTGGAAAAGCGCGGCCTGATCCTGCGCCGCGGTGACGAGAAGGACAAACGGGTGCTGCGGTTGTCGCTGACACAGGAGGGCCGCAACCTTACGGAGGCAGCCATGGAGATCCACACGGCGCTGATCGAGAAATTGCTGGACGACGAGCCGTTGGAGGACTGCATGGTGGTCACCCGATCCATGGAGCGGCTGATCGGGATACTGCTGAAAGAAGAGGACGAACTGGCCTGACGACAGGCACAGTCGAGATCAGCGCGGCTTTTCCGTCTTGTCGCGCGACATGCCCTTCTCAGCGAGTTCCTGTTCATAAGCACCGAAGAGCTCTCCACCCTTCTCGCCGAGTTCGCGCAGATAGCTCCAGGTGAAGATGCCGGTATCGTGAAAATCGTCGAAACCGATGCGCACCGCGTAGTTGCCGGTTGGCTGCACTGAAATGATCTGCACGTTGCGCTTGCCGGGCACCGTCACCCGTTGGCCCGGCCCATGGCCCTGCACTTCGGCAGACGGCGATAGTACCCGCAGCATCTCCGCCGAGAGATCGAAGGATGCGCCATCGTTGAAGGCGACGACGAGCCGGTGGCGATCCTTGGAGACACGCAGTTCCGTCGGCCAGATTTCACTCATATTGCCTGCTCCTGTTCGCGAACGGCAAACGCGATGCCGTCCATTCGCCGTGATCCGCCTGAAAGCTTCATCGCACCTTGCTTGCTGAAACCTCCTATCCCTGATGCGGCTTTGACTTAGGGATGAGTATGCACTAGCGCAGAAATCGGCTGGCGAGAATTACCCTGCTCTTCCGATCAACACTTTGCGACAGTATGCGCCTTGACGCGAGCAGGTTCGACAACGACATTGAAAGGGCTGGGAGAAAGACGTTTTGAACACAGCCACGATAGACAGGTTCGGCGCCAGGCCGCTAGAGCAGAAGACCGTTCCAATGATCGACCCCTTCGGTCGGGCGATTACCTATCTGCGCGTGTCGGTCACCGATCGCTGCGATTTCCGCTGCACCTATTGCATGGCGGAACACATGACCTTCCTGCCGAAGAAGGATCTGCTGACGCTCGAAGAATTGCACCGGCTCTGTTCCGCCTTCATCGCCAAGGGCGTGCGCAAGCTGCGGCTCACCGGCGGCGAGCCGCTGGTGCGCAAGAACATCATGTTCCTGGTGCGTGAACTCGGCAAGGAGATCGAGGCCGGCCGGCTCGACGAGTTGACGCTGACGACCAATGGCTCGCAGCTCGCGAAATATGCCTCCGAGCTTGTCGAGTGCGGCGTCAAGCGCATCAACGTCTCGCTCGACACGCTCGACGCGGCGAAGTTCCACCAGATCACCCGCTGGGGCGACCTCTCCAAGGTCATGGAAGGCATCGACGCGGCCCAGGCTGCCGGCCTCAAGATCAAGATCAACGCCGTGGCGCTGAAAGGTTTCAACGACGCGGAGATCCCCGATCTCATGCGCTGGGCCCATGGCCGCGGCATGGACCTGACGCTGATCGAAACCATGCCGATGGGCGAGATCGAAGAAGACCGCACCGACCACTACATGCCGCTCTCCGAAATGCGCCGGCAATTGGAACAGAGCTTCACGTTCTCGGACATTCCCTATCGCACCGGCGGCCCTGCCCGTTATCTCGAGGTTGCAGAAACCGGCGGACGGCTCGGCCTTATCACGCCGATGACGCATAACTTCTGCGAAAGCTGCAACCGCGTCCGCCTCACCTGCACCGGCACGCTCTACATGTGCCTCGGCCAGAACGACGCGGCCGACCTGCGCACTGCGCTCCGGGCCTCCGAAGACGATGCCTATTTGAGCCAGGTGATAGACGAGGCGATCGGCCGCAAGCCGAAGGGCCACGACTTCATCATCGACCGGGAGCACAACCGTCCCGCCGTCGCCCGCCACATGAGCGTCACCGGCGGCTGACCGTCCCGCACGATACCAACTTTGGATGAACAACCGGCAGGCGGCCCCTCAACCGCCTGCCGGCACCTTCTCCCTCGCCAAGCGGGGAGAAGGGAATGTGGGGCACACGCTCGTGTCCCCACGTACTCCGCACAGATGCGTCGACGGCTTGCGCTTTCCGGCGACCTACATTGGGATGTCTTGCCGCAGTGCACGTCCCCTCGCCCCGCTTGCGGGGAGAGGGTTAGGGTGAGGGGCTGACAAGCCGGGCGGCAAGCCTTGAAAGCCGCCGTCGGAGGAACAGATCAGGCCGCATAGCTCCCGCGCCCCTGCGCCTGCGCACCCATTCCCTCCGTACCGGTGCGGAAGCGCTCGATCTTCTCGTTAAGCGCTTCCACCTGCCGGCGCAGCCCGTGGATCTCGGCGGTGTTCTCCTCGACCATCGCGGCGTTCTGCTGGGTGATCAGTTCGACCTCGTGCACGGCGGAATTGACCTCGTTGAGGCCGGTATATTGGTCAGCCGCCGAGGCCTCGATATTGCTGACGAGGTCGTGGATCGTGGTGATGTGACTGTTGATGACGGTGAGCGCATCGCCTGTCTCCTGCACGAGAGCCACGCCGCTCCGCACCTGTGCCGAGCTTTCCGAAATCAGCCCCTTGATCTCGCGGGCCGCTCCTGCGCAACGCTGGGCAAGCTCGCGCACCTCCTGCGCCACCACGGCAAAGCCACGTCCGGCCTCGCCTGCCCGCGCCGCCTCGACGCCGGCATTCAGCGCCAGGAGGTTGGTCTGGAAAGCGATCTCGTCGATGACGCCGATGATCGTGCTGATCTTCTCCGACGAGCGATTGATCTCCGCCATGGCGTCGATCGCCTTGGCGACCACCTGGCCGGAATGCTTGGCATAAGAATTGGTTTCGCCCACCGACACCGTCGTCTTGCGCGCACTTTCGGCCGTCGTGCGGACGATCTCCGTCAATTGCCGGAGCGCCCGCGAGCTTTCCTCGAGTGCGGCCGCCTGCTGCTCGGTACGGCGTGCCAGGTCGTCAGCCGACGACGCGAGATTGCCGGTGCCGCCGGTGATCTCGCCTGTAACGACACGCACGTCGGCCAGCGTCGCCCGCAGTGCCTCGACCGCATTGTTGTAGGTGCGCGCCATGATCACGTAGTCGGCCGGCAGGTCCTCCGCCATGCCTTCCTCGAGATTGCCGTCGGCGAGAGCTGCGAGAACATCCGAAAGCGCATTCAGCGCCTGCATCTGCTCGGCCTCGACACGGGCACGCTCCGCGGCGCGGCGCGCTTCTTCTTCTGCCGAAAGCGCACGCGCCGCCTCCGCCTCGCGCCCCAGCCGCACATTCTCGAGGGCATTGTCGCGGAACACGGCAACGGAGCGCACCATGTCGCCGATCTCGTCGCCGCGGTTGCGACCCTCGATGGCAACGTCGAGATCGCCGCCGGCAAGCCGCGTCATCGTTTCGGTCACGCGCTTCAGCGGGCCACGCAGCGTTTCGACCAGCATCAGGCCACCGATGATGGCGAGCAGCGTGCCGGCAATCATGGCGACGATCGAGACATCGGCCGAGCGCTGGCTGTCGACCTTGCCGGCTTCCTGCGCGCTGCTGACGAAACTCTCAAGCGTGGTGCTGGCAGTGGCCACGAGTGCCGAAGCTTCCGCCTTGGCCGCCAGCCAGCGGCCGCCGACGTCGATCAGTGCCGCGGTGTCCTTGTCGATGTTGCCGAGCGAGGGCCCAAGCTTCGCCGGAAGATCGCGAAGCGCCGCGTTCTTGCCGCCGAGTTCGCCGAGCTTGCCCGCCGTTTCGCGAACCGCCTGGATGTCAGCCATGACCGGCTCGCGGCCCGCGGCATCGAGCTTGCGGTGCAACTCGCTGATATGCAGCCGCGTGCTGTCGAGCCCCTTGAAGGTATCGCCCATCAGCGCGATGAGGGTCTTCAGTTGTGAAATCTCGGCATCCATGCCGACGAAGCGCTTGGCCGCCGTATCCGAGTTCTTGGCTGCCTCCTTGGCGAAGTCCGCTTCATATTTGGAGAACTTGCTGAGGATCGGCACCAGCGCGTTCTTCTTCGCCTCGCTGTCCTCGGTACCGGCAAGGATCGCCTGAACCTTGAGCGCCTGTTCCTTCACGTCGGCAATCGGCGCCTGCACCTTTTCCGAGGCAATCTTTTCGGCCTCATCGATCTGCTTCACGAGATGCGGCAGCAGCTTGCCCGCCTGGTCGATCTTGGCATCCGGATTGACGGCCATCGTGACCGGCAGTCGGAATTTCTTGATGCGCTCGGCCAGGCCCTGATAGGCGGCGGCATCGAAGAGCAGCGCCTTGGCGAAGGCTTCCTTCTCGCCGGATTCCTTGCGGATGATGTCGATCTGCTTGTAGGCACTGTTGCCCTGCTCGGTCATGTCGGCGAGCGCCGTTTCCAGCGATGCCGTCACCTGGTCCCGCTCGAGCTTGGTCACCCAGAGCTTGTCCGTCTGACTGCGCATCGCCTCACCCAGCGTCAGCACCGAGGCTATCTCTGCCTTGTCCTCACCGCGCGTCAGCAGGCTGTCCAGCGTCTTCACGCCGATTTCCTGCTCGTCGATCTGGCTCGCCAAAGCAGCGCGCGTTGCCTCGCTCGGCGCATCGGCAAAAGCCTGCAGCGCACTGCGGAGCGCCTGGAAGTCCGAGAGATTGTTGATGGTTTCCCGCGTCACGGTCATATGGCCGTTGAGCGTGCGGGCGGTAAAGAAGCCAATGAGACCAATACCGGCGATCAGCGCCACAAGCGGAACCACGAAAAGCAGAACCTTGGTGACGATCCGCAAGCGCTGCAGCAGGCGATCGATGAAAGACATTGCGCACCCCTGAATTATTCTTATGGGAAGCAGGCCCGCGCGGCGGCTTTTCTTGGTGGAAACACCGATGGGACGAGTGCCGAAGGCTTTCCAAGCCTGGGCAGACGTCCCTGGAATGGCCACCCTGCAAGGTTTGCTGCGGCGCCACCCCGCCGATCGCGTCATGCGAATGGATGCGGAATTGCAGCGACGATAGGCAGCGAAACTTAAGATTCCGCGAATAAGTTCATGTTCGCCGGCGGACATTTTAGAGCATTTCCCTTTCATGCTGGATCGTATCCGCATGAGTTGAAGTAGTTTCTGCATTCTTTTGGCGCGACGAGATGGACGAGCTTG